>CBDUWK010000235.1:0-4580 GCA_965370905.1 uncultured bacterium
AAAGTACGTAAAAAACTCAGAGTTCGGGTTTACAATGATCTTGAACCCAATTCCTTAGCCTTTTTAGAGATAAAACGCAAAATCGAAGACACCATTTTCAAAGAACGTCTAAAATTACCTTTGGCTGAGACCATTCATCTCATGAATGGCGTGGACATTCGTTTGCAGGATGGATATGCCACATTCACTGAAGCTGCGACGCTGGAGAAATTCAAATACCTGACTAAGCGCTTGAATCTCAAGCCAACAGTGCTGGTTACTTACGAGCGCGAAGCACTTGTAGGGATAGACGACCCTTCACTGCGGGTAACTTTTGACCTGAACGTTCGCAGCTACCCGAATCCGCAAGTTGAAGAGATATATCGTGAAGATGATCTCACCGAGATTGCCAGCCAAAGTTTCATATTAGAAGTGAAATTCAACGGACGTATGCCAGTCTGGATTCGGAACATCATACGAGATTTTAAACTAAGAATTCAGGCTATTTCGAAATATTGCAATGGTATAGATACCTGGGATCTACAAAGTAAAACCATCGAAAAGATGGATTAGGAAAATACTCGGATGAACTTTTTCGACAATTTAACTACCGCTACGCCCTACCTCTCTGCAGAACAGGTTTTAATAAACATACTGCTGGCTTTCGTGCTGGGATTCATTGTAGCGGTGCTTTATCGTATTACCAGTCATCATAAGGCAACCAATCCGACTTTTATGCTCACTCTGGCCATATTATCCATGGTCGTTGCACTGGTGATGATGGTTATCGGTAACAGCATTGCGCGGGCTTTCAGTCTGGTAGGCGCCCTATCAATTATTCGTTTTAGAACCGCGGTAAAAGATACCCGCGATATCGCCTATGTGTTCTTCGCTTTGGCAGCAGGAATGGCAGCGGGAATAGGCAACTACCAAATTGCATTGTATGGCGTAGGGCTTATTATATTTTTATTGATAGTGATGGATTTTATCCGTTTCGGGAGCGCTCCAAAAGGAGTATATCTGCTTCGGTTTCAGCTTATCCCTACGGACACAGATGATGACGCTTTTAGGGCGGTCTTAAGCCGATTGTTAGTATCACATCGGCAACTCGCCGTACGCACAGTGAAGATGGGACAGTATGTGGAACATTCCTTTTTAGTGAGGCTAAAACGAGATGTTACAGAACGATCCCTGATCTCGCAGCTTTCTGCGATAGAAGGGATGGAGAGGGTCGTGCTATTAGCGGAAGAGGGGCAGGAAGAAGCATGATGAAAGAGAATCAAGATAAACGAGGTTGATCGATGAAGTTCAAGACACTCATCCTTCTTTTCATACTACTAATTTTAACAGCTCGTTCGCCTCTGCTGGCGCAGGAATTTTACGGCATGAACTGTGGTAATTACATGTTGTCTTACACGAATCCACAGGGAGAGGTTTTCTTTCCAGATCAGACATATCCGAATTCGCTTGGATTTGGTTATTATGATCCATGGAATCAATCGGAGGACCTATTTTCAAACCGTATTACTCCCGGTGATGAAGGTCTTGATTCTCTTTATTATTATCGTAGAGAAGGGAAGTTCTCGTATCTTTTTGAAGTAACCAATAGTGATTATGCCGTTAATATTTACCTCAAGGAGGAAACATACCATGGAAAGAATTTCCGCGCTTTTTCTGTATTGATTGAAGGGGATACCGTTGTCCATAATCTGGATATATTTGAAGTCACCGGGAAGGGGTACTGTATGCCGTTGCGTTTTCTAACCGAATGCAATGATAATCTTTTAAACATAGATTTTATTTCAGACACAAGCGCAGCAACTTTGAGTGGCATTTCTGTTCGCAGGATTTGGGAAGATACCAACTCTCCCCCGGTGATTGATTCGCTTTCAACAATCGGAGGATATATGATGAATATTGTCTATTGGGATTATTGTGTAGCGGAAGATTTGGCTGGATACCGGGTTTACCGCCGTCAAGTCGGAGAAACCTGGCAATTAAAAACGCCTGATATACACCCATTCTACCGATACTTAGACTACGATGTGGATATAGGGGTTCCTTATGAGTACACCGTTACCAGTGAAGATTTGTGGGGGAATGAATCGGATTTTTCAGATTCTTTGACAGCAACTGCTATACCACCGGAAAACAGCCCATTAATTCGTTATGAGATGGACATCTCTGATGAAAATCTGTATCTAATGAATGTAGACGTAGGAGCAAAGATATGGGTAGACGCCTTTGCAACACTTGAAGGAAATGCATATCCATGTTCAGTCCGCTATCGCGGCGGGTCTACAGTAGGGAGTACAAAGAAGAATTATAAAATCAAGCTTTTACCTGGAACGAATCACAGAAACCGCGATGCTTTTAATCTCCAAGCTGAAGGAATAGATCCCAGCATCTTGAAAAATAGATTAGGTTATACTACTTTTGATCTATCGGATATACCTACACCGATGACACAGAATATCTACCTTGAAAAGAACGGTGAATATATCGGGGTTTATCTCGATATTGAACAGGTTGACAATCACTTTTTAGAACGAAACGGCTGGTCTACCGCGGGAAATCTCTATAAATGCATTGATGATCTGGAACCACGCACCTTATTTGAATATCAACAATACTATATAAAACAGAACAACGAATGGACCAATTGGGATGATATAATTGAGTTCATTGAATGGCTGGACACGGTCGATTCACTTGAATTCCGGCAGGAAGTGGGCAATCGTTGCGACACTGACGGTTACATAGATTACATAGTTGGCCTGATCGCCAACTCCGATGGCGATTTCGGCTACAATAATTATTTCATGTATAATAATCCTGTCGATGATAGATGGTACTTTACGTCATGGGATCATAATCTGGTCTTTGACGATCCCTATAAAGGCATAGACTATGGTACAAGGGAAAATCCTTTAGTATATACTTTTACTTATTACAACAGACTGCATAATTGTCTACTGCATGATGATCTATACCGATATGCATATTGTAAAAAGTTAGAGAGATTTCTGCTGGATGGTTTTTCTGTTGCATCAAATTATGCTCGCATTGATTCTCTCTATGAAAATATTTACGAAAACGCTATTCGAGATATATACAAAGCCGGTCGTGAGAGACCAGATCTCTTTCTAACAAGTAGAGAACCTCTCTACTGGTTCTCTGGTGAACGGGTTGATTACTTACTATCTGAGATTCCTGAGTATATTACTGATCCGGATCGCGCACCCTACTTCAGAATAAATGAGATTCAAAACCTCAATCAGAACACCATAGCAGATGAAGCCGGTGATTATGACCCATGGATCGAAATTTATAATCTAAGTGCCGTTGAATTGGATATGAGTGACTTCGTCCTTCATCTTGGACAAGAATCCTGGCTGCTACCTGAAGAGGCTATTGTTGACGAATGGGGCTTTCTTTTAATCTGGCTCGATGGCGAACCGGGAGAAGGATTATTTCATTCAAGTATAGTATTAACTCCAGATCAGGGTACTATCTGGTTGGAGGGTAACCACAGTCAGACTGCTGACTCCATATCTTTTCCAGCGCTGCAACCAGACCACGTATGGGCCCGGAACATTGACGGTGCAGGGATCTGGCTCGATAATATATTCCCCACACCGAATACAACTAATACACCAATACCAGACCCGTCGAACCTTGTGATCAATGAGTTATTAGCAATCAACAGCTCAATAAATTTTGACGAGGCAGGGGATTATGATGACTGGGTGGAGATTTATAACACATCATCAACTGAAACGATTCCGCTATTAGGACTTTACCTTACAGATGATTTTACCAATCCATTTAAGTGGGTTTTTCCAGATACCATGATCCCGCCGCTGGGTCACTTACTCGTATGGTGTGATAAAGAACCGCTTGAAGGCCCGCTACATGCGACCTTCAAACTAAGTGGTGGTGGGGAAGTGATAGGTCTCTACGACAGAAATAGAGGAGAATCCATTGATACATTGACTTTCGGAACACAATTGGAAGATCTGTCTTGGGGTAGATACCCAGATGGATTTGATGATTGGGGATTTCGTGAGCCTACACCTGGCAATGTGAATGTCGGGATTTCAGATGAAGCGATAACATCATCCTTACCGCGATTATTTTCATTGCATCCCAATTTCCCCAATCCCTTCAATCCGACCACAACGGTTAAGTTCGGCTTGCCGAAAGCGGCTGACGTAAATTTGAAGGTGTACAACATCCAGGGAAGAGAGGTTGCGGTTCTGAAGAATAAAGCGATGAAGGCTGGCATTCACTCGGTTGTTTTCAATGCAACTGGTTTTGCATCGGGAATATATTTTTTTAGAATTGAAGCGGATGATTTTACTGCAACAAAAAAAATGTTGTTGCTGAAATAGCATCCAAAGCACTGAAATAAAGAGGTCCTTCAGCAGAATGAAAATCACTCCCTGGGGCATATCAATGAATTCAAGCTTAAGATTATACTTGCTTAATATAACAGATACTAGAACTGGTTCAATTGGTTTGAAACAGTGGCGATATGCAGTCTATTGGGGATTCCTTGCGTTTCTGATATCGTTATTATTTACTCCCGTTATTTCTGC
>CBDUWK010000236.1:0-4578 GCA_965370905.1 uncultured bacterium
GCTGTAACGATCACGCTATCCGCCGACCAGGTGCCGGAAACGTTACCGGAAACGTAAATAACGTCAGCAGCTACCGGATAGCAGCAGGATATCGCCGAAACGATAAGCAAAGGTAGTATGCGATGCATGATTACCTCCAAATTATAACTATAGCAATATAACAATAAAATCCTGTTTTGTCAAGTAATAGAGAATTTAAAATAAAATTATTTGCCTGATGACTTGAGATTGTTGTAATAAATCTGGACTACGCAAATGACAAAGGGCAGGCACGGAGGCCTACCCCTACAATTGTCTGAATCACGGATTTTCACAGATTAAACGGATTACACGAATTAAAAGGGCGCAGCCCCAGAGGGATAAACATGCTGCGCCCCTACTGGATCCCGGATCAAGTCCGGGATGACAAACTTCGTTTGTCACTTCATCAGCACCATCTTCCCACTGGCATGATAATCTCCAGCCTCAAGCCGATAGATATATACTCCGGAGGAAAGATTCGCTCCGTCAAAGGTGACTTCATGCACACCCATATCCCTCCAGCCGTTAACCAGTTCGGCAACCTGGCGTCCATTTATGTCGTAAACCGTCAGGTTTACGAAACTTGCATCTTGCAACTTGTAACTGAGAACTGTCGTCGGATTAAACGGATTGGGATAAACTCCCAACAAGGTAAATTCACTGACGACCGCTGATTCACCTGAATTGGTTTCTGCAAAAAGCTGGTCCAAAGGATCGCCTTCAATTTCCCAGAGGGTAAAGCCGCTGCCGTCGGAAATAGCTGACTTCTCAAACGGGAAGCTGTCCGTAGCCCAGACGGTAAGAGAGGCTAGATTGCCCACATTCCAGACCATATCATAGTTGCCTGCAGGCCAACTAGCAGGAATCGGCCACGGCATCCCGGGACGATACAGCGAATGACCCGCAGGGAAGGTCAAGTTCCGATTGGGAACGGATGGGGGTGTTATCTGTGGTGGAATCTCTATCCACAGATCGAAATTGACCGTACTGGTTTCGTTGTTTTGCAGGAAAACGTCAAAGTTTATGTAACCGCCACTGGCAGGAACAGGAGACCCGGACAGGTAAGTCAATTCGACACCCATGGCAGGCACACTGGTCATGGTGGTGTATAGTACCGCTATTCCAGCTTCCAAAGAGACAGCGTGTTCATCATAGGTGCCATCAAAGAGATATTGTATCCCGATTGTTGCATCATGGTTTTCTATTCCAACAGTTCCTTCAGAATGTACCGAAGTTGAGACCTGTTTATATTGGAAGATGATCTGTCCATCCCCGGTAACAGTTTGATAATATTCCGGATCCAGTAAGATCACTTCGAAGGTTTCGAACGCTCCAACCGGAGCCCATTGTTCGATGTGATTGTACTCGACAATGTAGCGGTGGTTCGTTTCATCGTACCAGCGCCAAACTTTACCTGAGTTGGTACGCTGTGGTGATAAGTCTTCCCAGTACGGGGCGATCATTCCAGGAGGTCCATCGGCATCGGGAATACCCGAATTGGAATAATCTTCCTCCCTCACTACCCCAGGCGCGATCCAGCCGTTGGTCGCAATGGAGAGCGAATCGTACACGAGGCCATAATACTGGAACATAAATGGCAATTCGTAATGGAAGATCTGATCGTCCACAGTGAAATTGACCATGGTACCAGGACCGCCGGAATCGGCGCTTATCTCCATCCATAGGTACTCCGGTCCTTCCGGTTCATCGTAGATATCGTAGGCAACGTAGCCGTAAGCATCGGGGCCGGTGGGCAGCGCATACACAGGAGGCCCGATCCACTTCTCACGTGTAAAGCAATACATCCCTTCAATGTCCGTGTAGGCAGCAATTCGATAACGGTAATCATCCTGCACCGGCACTGTTTCAGAATATTCAACCGCCGCACCCGGCAGCATATCGCTTAAGTCAGCAACAAGCACATCGTTACGATATATGCCCACGCCGTTAAGCGATGTTAACGCAGTACCATCGGTATTTAAAACCGGATTAGTCCAGGTAAGTGTAACGTCCAATTCGTTGGGTAAAGTCGCAATCTGGAGGTTAGAAGGCATTTGTGGTCGTACAGCAGCAGGTATCGCTCCCATATCGTATCCAAACTGCCCGGCGCCAATCAGCTGCGAAATCGGCTGTAGTGAAAAGTCTCCATTCTGAGGATCAGTGAAATCAGGATTCAAGTAAAGATCGCCTGTTCCAGGCCAGGGTGTGAAGGAACTCCACGACCCACCGCCTCAACCAGCACACCATTGCTTGTAATCACCACCTATGTTTTCGTAGGCATCATTGTGTTCCAGCCAGCGGTAAACTCCTTCAATCGTCTTCACACCATAATGGTTGCTGTACGCGAATATATTAGAAGTTGCTTTCAGATTCGATCCGGTCCAGAAATACAGTCCGTCATAGTTACCACAAAATGTACAGTGATCTACCCAACCGTCGGCCGAACCCATAAATTGCAGTGCGGCGCTGTCAGAGTTGGTCAAAACGACACCGCAGATATCCAGCAGAGCGTTATCATCTGCCATGATGCGATCGCCCTGCAAATCCACCTGCGCACCACAGGAGATAATACAAACGCTTTCATTGGATAGGTGCAAGCCACCAGTGTAAATTTCAGCGGGATCCAAGACGATCATCTTTTCGTATCCGGCGCCTGCTCCTGCTGCACTATACATATCCTGCAACGGGATGGAGTGAGCAGAAAATGCGAAGAATACAGCCCAAAGTGAGATAGTTAAACGCTTCATTGGTAAGTCCTCCTTAAGTGATCTGTTCTGTGTTTGCATTGACATACGAATTATCGTTTATAATAATTTAGTTAATTTAAAACGCAAATGCAAGCGAGAAACTGAGTGAAAGTGAATAATTTAGCGAAATATTATCAACGCATTACAAGAATGGGCGCACATCCGTACGCCCATACTAATTGCTGTATGCTGTGTGCTAATTGCTATTTCATCAACACCATCTTACCACTGGCGGTGAAATTATCTGCAGTCAAGCGGTAGAGATAGATACCCGATGCCAGGTTAGATGCATCGAAGACGGCTTCATGCACACCCATATCCCTCCAGCCATTGACCAGTTCAGCAACCTGGCGTCCATTGATGTCGTAGACGGTCAAAGTTACTTTGGAGGCTTCTGGCAGCAGGTAACTTATAGTGGTACTGGGATTAAACGGATTGGGATACGCTCCCAGCAGAGCGAATTCGCTGACAACTGTTTCGCCGAATTCGGTACCCTCAAAAAGCTGATCCAGGGGATCGCCCTCAATCTCCCAGAGGGTAAAGCCACTGCCGTCATCATCGGCAGACTTCTCAAACGGGAAGCTGTCCGAAGCCCAGGCAGTCCAAGTGGACATATCGCCGATGTTCCAGACCATGTCATAGTTACCCGCAGGCCAACTGGCGCCAATAGGCCAGTCCATATCAGGGCGAGTAATGGAGAAACCTCCCGGGAAGGTCAGATTGCGGTTGGGGACAAAGGGAGGCACTATCGCCGGAGGAATCTCAATCCACAGATCGAAATTAATCGTAAAGGTTTCATTGTTCTGCAGAAAGACGTCAAAGTTGATAGCACCACCGCCAGCAGGTACTGGTGAGCCGGAATTATAGGTCAATGTAACAGTAAAGTCAGGAGCTGTTTCTGGCGCCAGACGAATCAGCCAGACGTCATAACCACCAGCGCCATAAGATTCGGTTCTTCCCGCGATGACATACCCTCCATCGCTGGTCTGCTGAACGCCTCTACCCACATCATAAGAGCTTCCACCGATGGTTTGACTCCATTGCTGACTACCTGAAGCGTCGGTCTTGATTAAATAGACATCAGTAGCACCAGCGCCATAAGAATCGGTAAATCCCGCGATGATATACCCACCGTCGCTGGTCTGCTGAACACTGTAGCCCACATCATCCCAGATCCCTCCGAGGGTTTGACTCCATTGCTCATTCCCCCAAACGTTGGTCTTGATTAAATAGACGTCAAAACTAAGGGCGCCATAAGAATAGAAGCTGCCCGCGATGATATACCCGCCGTCGTTGGTCTGCTGAACGCTTTCGCCCCAATCAAACCAGCTTCCTCCGAAGGTTTGACTCCATTGCTCATTCCCTGAAGCGTCGGTCTTGATTAAATAGACATCCTGATTTTGGAGGCTATAACTATACATTCCCGCGATGATATACCCACCGTCGCTGGTCTGATCAATGCTGTGACCACGATCTAGATTGCCTCCGCCGTAGGTTTGACTCCATTGCTCATTACCTGAAGAGTCTGTCTTGATTAAATAGACATCAGTAGCACCAGCGCCATAAGAATAGGTATATCCTGTGATGATGTACCCGCCATCACTGGTCTGCTGAACGCTGTAACCCACATCATCAGAGCCACCGCCAAAGGTTTGAGTCCATTGCTCATTCCCTGAAGCGTCGGTCTTGATTAAATAGACGTCAAGAGCACCAGCGCCATAAGATTCGGTTTGTCCCGCGATGATATACCCGCCGTCACTGGTCTGCTGAACGCTGTAACCCACATCATCAGAGCCACCGCCAAAGGTTT
>CBDUWK010000237.1:0-4570 GCA_965370905.1 uncultured bacterium
GATTGACGCGTCATCTATAAATCATTTTTATGCGCCCTACGAGCTGGTTAAGACAATGCGCGCTTCAATATACGTTTTAGGGCCGCTTCTGGCTCGTTTTGGTGAAGCAAAAGTATCATTGCCTGGTGGATGTGCCTGGGGTCCACGCCCGGTCGATCTCCATATCCTGGGAATGGAAAAACTCGGCGCCACAATTGAATTGGATAGTGGATACGTGCACGCCCGCGCGGATAAACTCTGCGGCGCACGGATCGACTTCCCCATATCTTCTGTAGGTGCTACAGGCAATGTCATGATGGCGGCAGCGCTTGCTGACGGTGTTACAACCATTCAGAATGCGGCACGTGAACCGGAAATCATGGCTCTGGCACAACACATAAACACCATGGGCGGCAAAGTCGAAGGTGCAGGAACTGACCAGATTGAGATTGAGGGTGTATCCTCTTTGAATCCGGTAAGTTTTGAAAACATCCCGGACCGTATCGAGGCGGGTACCTTTCTATGTGCCGTGGCGCTTGCAGGTGGAGAAGTAACACTAAAACATTTGCGATCCGATAATCTCGAAGCTATATTAGATAATCTAGAACAAGCTGGATGCAGGCTTGATGTTTCCGATATGGAAATTAAAATAGTTGCAGAAGGTAAAGCGAGGCCTGTTGACGTCAAGACTGCACCATATTCCGGTTTTCCCACAGACATGCAGGCACAGTGGATCGCCCTTATGAGCCTTGCCGAGGGGAGTTGCACTATAACCGATACGATTTATTTAGACCGCTTTACCCATGTCGCAGAATTGCGCAGATTAGGTGCAGATATTCGGGTAGATGGGAATTCAGCCTTCGTCCGTGGAGTTGATAAACTAAAGGGCGCTCCAGTTATGTCAACGGACTTACGAGCCTCTGCGAGTCTTATCCTCGCTGGGTTGGCTGCTGAGGGTAGAACCGATCTGTCGCGCATTTATCACATCGATCGCGGTTACGAACGGATTGAAGAGAGATTGGGCGCAGTGGGCGCGTGGATAGAACGTGTAGACGAACCTATGCAGATCTGAAAGGAAAAACTGATATCGGATGCTGGATTTCTCACTGAAAATATTCTTTGAATTTATTTCAATTCTTGCAGATACTTCCATATATCTCTTATTTGGATTCTTCTTAGCCGGTCTCCTCCACGTCTATCTTCCCCCCGAAAAGATAACCAGATTCTTTGGCAAACGCGACCTGCGTTCAGTTTTCAATGCCAGCCTCTTTGGTGTGCCCTTGCCGCTCTGTTCTTGCTCCGTGCTACCAACCGCAATTTCCCTGCGTAAAAACGGCGCCAGCAAGGGATCGGTCTTTTCATTTCTAATATCCACCCCGGAAACCAGCGTTCCTTCCATCGGTATCAGTTTAGCCCTTCTCGATCCTCTGATGACCATATTCCGCCCTATAGCCGCATTCATTACAGCCATCTTAGCCGGTTTGGGTGTTAATATCATTGACCGCAACGATATTAACAGTTCAGAACTAAGTGATGATGTAACGGAGCAGTCGCCCGGCAGCGAGCCAGTAGAATCGTCATCTGCAAGAGAAGATGCGGAAGCTGAGACTACGATGGGGAAAGTAAGCCGGGGATTAAAATATTCCTTCATCGAACTTTTAAATGACATTGCGCCCTGGCTGGTAATCGGAATTTTCGCGGCAGCGGTGATTTCAGCCTTGATTCCACAAGATTTCTTCGCAGGCTCTTTAGGCCGCGGAATCTGGCCGATGTTACTGATGCTGGCCGTGGGGCTGCCTCTATATGTCTGTGCGGAAGGTTCAACACCTATTGCCGCCGCGCTCATATTGAAAGGATTATCTCCGGGAGCCGCCTTCGTTTTTCTGCTTGCAGGTCCAGCCACTAATATTGGTTCCCTTATCGTTCTCTCCCAGTACTTTTCCCGTAAGATCCTGACAATTTATCTGGCAGCCATAGCCCTGATGGCGCTTCTGCTCGGAGGACTCCTCAATTCTCTCTATTCAGTTCTCGATCTTGACATCTCTGCCACCCTTGGCACCGCTGCCGAAATCATTCCTGGTTGGTTTAAAGGAATTACTACTGTTATCTTCGTTGCTCTGCTTCATCGTAGCTTAGCCTCCACGGGACAATACACCAGATTCTGGACATGGTGCAAAAAAGCGACTGGATGGACTGGAACTAAGCTGGTCCGGGTTCTTGCGGCAATCGTCATCATCTTTTATATAGCTGATGGGCTGTTTGTTGTACCTGCTGGAAGTGAAGGTATGTCGATTCAATTTGGTAAAGTAACCCGTTCGGAATTAGGGCCTGGATTGTACTACCGGTTGCCAACACCATTCGGTAACTCGGTGATTGTGAAGACAGGATTGGTCCAGTCCCTCGAAATCGGTTTCAGAAGAACTGATGATGAACGAAATGCTCTGCTTTATAAAACCCAGCCTGAAACCCAATTAGTAGGCGAAATTCTGGACGAATTGCCCTATAAAGATATGCCTGAAGAGAGTTTGCTTTTAGCCGGCGATGAGAACCTGATAGATCTTGATTGTACGGTTCATTATCGCATTGAGGACGCCTATCAGGCTACCTTTAAAGTTGATAACATCGAACAACTCCTGAGAGAATTAGTAACTTATCACCTTCTCAAAGAGATTTCAACACGTGAAGTTCCAGATAAATTAACCAGGGAGAGGGTAGAATTCGAAACGAACGTGGCAGCGAGTTTACAGAGAGCCGCCTCAGAGTTGAATATCGGCGTAGAAATTCTGCACTTGAACGTGATTTATGCTCATCCGCCCGACGTAGTCCACTCTTCGTATCGGGATGTTGCTTCTGCCATGGAGGATAAGTATCGGTTAATGAACCTGGCACAGGCTGATTCCATATCAAAGATTGTTTCGGCACACTCAAAGGCTACCAGACAGATGCAGACAGCACAAGCGGATTCCGCCGAGAACGTCTGCTTGGCTGTGGGGGAGTCTGACCGCTTTCTGAATATCGCCAGGATGACTCAAAAACGCCGCCAGGACCAACAATTCAGAATGAATGCAGAGGCGGCAGAATCCACTCTCGTCGAAATTGAAAAGATCTTGATGTTGACAAAGACTTCACAAACGCTCGATCTCATATTGATCCCAAAATCTGAGAATATACTCGAAAACTTACCTCCAGAGGTTTTAGAGAGATTACAAACTTCAATTGGAACACCATAAATTAGAGTACATAAATGATGAAAAAAGGCATTATCCTTACTCTGTCGGCTCTGGTAATTTTCCTTTTCCTTTACACAATTCTTTTCCAGGTACAGGAATCGCAGACCGCCGTCATCACGCAGTTCGGAAAACCCGTGAGAGCCGTGGAAGACGCGGGGTTGCATGCCAAACTGCCCTACCCCTTTCAGATAGTAACAAAATTTGACAGCAGGTTGTTGACCTTCGATCCGCAATCATCTGAGTTCCTGACCAAAGATAAGAAGAACTTGATCGTGGATGCTTTCATGCTCTGGCGTATCAGTGATCCGATCCACTTCTTGATCAGCGTGAAGGATCGCATGGGAGCAGAAGCGAGACTGGCCGATCTGCTCTATTCTGCCCTCGGCGCTCAGATCGGAAAAGCGCCATTTCATGCTCTTATAAGCGAAATCCCCGGCGAGCAGAAACTTGATGAAATTTGCGAATCGGTTCGGCAGTACTGCCACCAAAACGCTTTGGAGGACCTTGGAATTGAAGTTAAGGTGGCATTAATAAAAAGACTTGCTTATCCTCCGCAGAACCGGGTGGCTGTCTTCGAACGCATGAAGGCAGAGCGAGGCCGGATTGCGCGCCAGTACCGCAGTGAAGGCGAAGAAATCGCCCAGAAGATCCGTTCCGGTGCAGACCTGGAATCTGCCCTGATTTTAGCAGAAGCAAATCAAAAGGCAATTATCATCTCCGGGGCGGGAGAGGCTAGCGCAGCCGATATATATCGCCAGGCAATCCAAAAAGACCCGGAATTTTACCGCTTCTTAAGAAGCCTCGATGCATACCAGAAATTTTTAAACGATCGCACTACGATTGTTCTACCGAATGATTCGGAGTTACTACAGGTTTTACGTCAGGGTCCTCCCAGGTAACTAAAATGATTAAGCTCCTGATCAGTATAGCACTCGTTGTATTTATAGTTTACATCCTCTTTGGAATCTACACGGTAGGATCCGACGAAATGGGTGTGGTAACGATGTTCGGAAAGGTGATCCAGGATCGCGTTCCACCGGGAATTCACTACACCCTTCCCTGGCCCTTCACAAGAGTTCAAACGCCCCGTGTGACAGTAATAAAAAGGATGAGCATCGGCTTTAAACTAGCCGAACAACTCCAGGGGATAAAGCCCTCTCGAGAGGAGAGGGAACGCCTCAGCGGCGATGCCAACGTAATTGATATGTCTATGATGGTGCAGTACACGGTGCGAGATCCTGCGGATTACATCTATAAAACTGAAGGTCCTGATTTCCTTTTGCGTAAAGCAGGTGAAGCTCTCTTATGCGAGAAAGTAGGTAGAATACCAGTCGATAACCTGTTAACAGTCAGTAAAGCTG
>CBDUWK010000238.1:0-4559 GCA_965370905.1 uncultured bacterium
AGATCAGCTCTGGGCAAGATCCACTCGCGATCTATGAAATCCATTACCCCCCAATCTGCTTTCAAAGGCACCGCACTACTCATTTTAGGTAGGATCCCAAGTCGACTTTTAGGATTGGTGCGTGAAGTACTGGCTGCTTCGCTCTTCGGAGCTACGCGTGCTATGGATTGTTTCAATCTATCCTATACTTTAGTGATCGGCCTGAGGCAACTATTTACCGAACAATTCTTCACTCCAATAGTACCAACCTATTTTAAAGCTAAAGAGCAGCGAGGTGAAAAAGCTGCCCTTCAGTCTCTGCGGGCTGTCACTACTCGATTGTGTGTTTTTTCATTGCTGATTTCAATAACAGTTTTTATTTGGGCTGAGGAGATAATCGACATTTTAGCGCCTGGTTTCGATCCTTACCATCAGGATCTTTCCGCTGGG
The DNA here is from genome assembly GCA_965370905.1 of uncultured bacterium. Taxonomy (GTDB): domain Bacteria; phylum Electryoneota; class B3-LCP; order B3-LCP; family B3-LCP; genus JALGVT01. Next base: position 430 of record CBDUWK010000238.1, read on the forward strand.
ATGCTGAGCTGGTTTGCTATAGCAGGTATTGCAATTATACTCCACCGATATTTTATTGGAATTTATACCTGTTTTTTCCAATATACTACGATTGCCTTTGCCCCGCTCTTATTTAATGCAGGTGCGATCGGAGGTATGGTCTTCTTCGCAGTTAAATTCGGTGTCGTTTCACTTGCTGCTGGAATTTCTTTTGGATTCTGGGCATATTTCATAATTTTAATCATATTCTTGCCAAATCGTGATATAATTCTAAAACCACAATGGGGGAAAGGTGATCCGGGAGTTGCTGCCTATGGACTTATGATTTTGCCCTTGTTCATCGCAGTTTCCGTTGAGCAGATCCAATTGTTCGTGGATCGTGCCTTAGCGTCAAGTTTACCTGAAGGCGCACTTTCAGCCCAGGGCTACGCTTTGAGGTTAGGGAGAATGTTCCCAGATTTTCTGCTGGGAACTTTTGGAGTTGTTTTATTCCCGGTTTTTTCTTCTATGGCATATAGTGAAAAAAGGAAAGAATTTGCACACAACTTCTCAGTAGCGCTACAAGGTATAATTCTGATTTTGTCTTTATTCGGTGCTATAATTATCCCCCTATCCCTGCCAATTGTAAGAATTCTACTAGAAAGAGGATCATTTACTTATGAAAATTCCGTCATTACAGCAAATTTAGTTGTAATCTATACCTTTGCGTATGCGGCTCAGGTTCTCCTGGTGATTATTATCCGTGGATTTCACGCTCATGGAAATACCCGTATCCCTATGATTACTACTGTGATTTCGGTTATTGTGATGATATTTTTGGATTTCATTTTAGTCGGCCCTATGGGAATTAATGGATTGGCGTTAGCTCTTGCTGTCGGTTTTATTTTGAATATGACTCTCGTGTACATCCTTTTTTCGCGTTATCTTACTGGAAAGCAAGCGTTACTGAATGTGAAAATCGCCTTTTTGGGAATCGCGATAGCAAGTGCACTTGGGTGGACTATAGCACAGATCTGGGATGTTTTGACCAAATACCATCTGGTAGACACGTTTGTTCTTAAACTGATGTCCCTCATAATCATTGCTGTCATCGCCTCAATTGCATATCTATTTCTTTTACGTGTATTGAAAATTTCCGCCCTCGAATATATAATCAAAAAATTTAAAAGCAAGAATGAAACCAATGTCCTGCGAAATTCTCAGAATTTAACCGAATGATAAATGCCCAAAGTTATAAAATTACTTTTCGTCACCCATAATTTTCCTCCCATGAAGGGAGGCATCCCGGTTATTTCTTGGGAGATCTGTAACGGCTTATATAACCTCGGAATAGATGTGCGAGTATTAACCAGTGCAGATCCTATGGATAATCCTCCGGATAGTTTCCAGGTTGTATGCTTTAAAGAGAATAAGAAACTCGGCAAATTGAGAAGAATATCTGTTCTCCCAGCCATGCGTCGAGTCATTCGTGAATTTAAACCGGACGTTGTTCTGTTAGCCTCAATTCATCCCTATGCGTTTTTCTGTGAAAGATTATGTGCCTTACATAAAATTCCGTATGCTGTCATCACGCACGGCCTGGAAGTATTAAGGATCGTGCGTAAACAGAATTTAGTGCCACTCGAAGCGTGGGGAGCCAAAAGAGCACTGGAACACGCTAAAACTGTTTTTGCAGTCAGTCAATTCACCGCGCAGCTCGATCGCAAGTTAGTCGGCCGGGAATTATCTGTGCAGGTCATCCCCAATGGTGTGAACTCGACGGCTTTTACACCGGGTGATGGTATTAGGACTGATCTGATCCGTAAAGCCGGAATTCAATATAATAATCCTTTCCTGTTGCTTTCTGTAAGTATTCTGGGACCCCGAAAGGGGCACACCCAGGTGTTGAAAGCATTAGAGATATTAAAGGACAAGTACCCGCAGCTGTTTTACCTGATAGCGGGTGATGGATCTGAACGGAGCAATTTAGAAAAAGAGGTAAAGGAACGAAAACTTAAAGAACGCGTTATTTTCCTGGGAATGTTATCGTTGCAAGACCTGATTGAAACCTATCGTAGCGTTGACCTGTTCATTCTGACCAGTCGAACTTTGCAGGGCAAGGATGTTGAAGGTTTTGGTGTCGTCTATTTGGAGGCCAACGCATGCGGTTTACCGGTCATCGCCGGGAATACCGGTGGCGTGCCTGACGCTGTCAGGGATGGCGAAACTGGGATCTTAATAGACTCAGAAAATCCAACTGAAATTGCATCTGCTATCGAAAGATTGATCAACGATGAATATCTTCGTCGGACGATGGGCCGGAATGGCCGAAAATGGGCAGAACAACACGATTGGTCGCGGTTGATACCAGTGTATAAAAAAGCTCTCGAGGCAATGATCCAGTGAATACACCGGCAATACCACCCAGATTAGGGATATCCATTGCCGTAGTTGCCTTCGCTTTTCCGGCAATTTTCATCCGCTTGGCGGATGCTGACCCGTTGGCCATAGCTTTCCTGCGATTGTTTTTTGCAGCCCTGATTCTTTGGCCCTTATCTTTGAATAAGGCTGTATCTGCCTGGAAGTTAATGAATCGTAAAGATCGCTGGCGTGTGATAGCCGCCGGAGTATTTCTTGGTGTGCACATGTTCCTCTGGGTAACCGCTGTAACTAAAACTACTATCGCCTCGGCATCCTTCTTGATAATCACACAGCCCCTGATAGTTGCAGTCCTGGCCCATTTTCTGATGGGCGAAAAAATTAATCGCTGGGCTTCCTACGCGATTGTTCTAACCCTTTTTGGTGTCGGAGTGATCAATGGTGGAGATTTGGAACTCGGCCCAGAATATTTATGGGGAGACTTTCTCGCTCTTTTAGGCGCGATAATGGCGGCTTTCTATCTTCTTGTGGGAAGAAGTGTAAGGCCGCGGGTAGAACTTCTTTCATACATCACTATCGTTTACACTTTTTCTGCTTTAGTGTTACTCCCAATTTGTATCTTGGCAGGTACTCCTCTTTTTTCCTTAACCGGAAAAGCTTATTTCTGGATTATCATGTTGACTCTCATACCGACCCTTATCGGTCATTCCCTCTACAATTGGGCTTTGCGTTATTTAAAGGCATTCACAGTCAATATTAGTATAGTCGTAGAGCCCCTGGGCGCAACAGCTATGGCTTGGTTCTTCTTCAGGGAACAACCCAGCCGCATGTTTTATCTCGGTGCCTTCCTCTTGGTATTAGCTCTGTTCCTGGCATTCAAGGGCGAGGAGGCATAAGTGTCGTTTAGCAAAGCTAAATTAAAACTTCTTCGCAGCCTGCATCAATTAAAAGAACGGAAAGAAACCAGACTTTTCCTTATTGAAGGTCCGGAATTGATAAAGGAAGCGCTTAAAGAAGGCTGGCCCTTAAAAGAAATTATTGTAACCCATATATTTAGTTCAGAGGAAATCGGGATTGAATTAAGAAAGCTTGCCGAACTTGCCGATGTATCCTTCGACAGATGTTCCAACCAGGACATGGAAAAAATTTCCGATACCAAAACACCCCAGGGAGCAATTGCCGTAGCATATTACTCTGAAAAAGATGGTAGTCATGGGGAAATTGTCAACCCGGATATGCTGCTCTTCTGTGAGCAGGTCTCCGATCCCGGAAATTTGGGCGCACTTATTCGTACTGCTGACTGGTTCGGTGTATCCAGGATAATACTGGGTGAAGGTTCAGCCGATCCTTTTAGCCCTAAAGTTGTGCGTTCCTCTGCAGGTTCAATATTTCGCTTACGCATAGAAATAGTTAGAAATTTCCAGGCCGTCTTGGAAAAGGAAGCTGAAGGCGGAAGAAAGCTGTTTGCTGCAACTCTAAAAGGAGAGTTAACACCCGCTATGCTCCCCAGGAGTGGTTTACGTGGCCTGGTGATCGGCCATGAAAAAAGAGGTGTTTCAGATAAAATAGCAGCAATGTGCACCTCGTCAGTAAGCATCCCCGGGAAAGGTCGGGCGGAATCGCTTAATCTTGCGGTCGCAGCAGGAATCATTCTAAGTGAGCTATCATAATACTAATACGAAACTTGGGTAATCAGCTATAAAATGGTTGCACTTCAAAGTAAAATCAAGATATATACTGATGGCGGTTGTGATAAAAATCCCGGAGGTACTGGCGGTTGGGCCTTTCGTCTT
>CBDUWK010000239.1:0-4558 GCA_965370905.1 uncultured bacterium
ATAAGTTCCAGCATCCCTCCACCCATTGACCAACTCGCTGACCAATCGCCCTTCAATATCGTAAACCGTCAGGTTTACAAAGCTAACCGCTGCGAGTTGATAGCTGATGATCGTCGTTGGATTGAAGGGGTTGGGATAGGCACCATGAAGGGCGAATTCTACGGGAGCGAAGCGCGTTTCGCTTAGCTCGCCTCCTACTAACGGCTCTCCTGTATTGATCCACTTGGAAAGATTGTCTGACTCAGCCAAGCCTTCTTTAAAGAAGCAAAAAGTGTCGTGGGATGTGTCAGCATCAGCAACTGCGAAGGCGTTAAATGTATAAGTTCCCGTTACTAAACCGGCAGGAACCGTCTGCGTTCTCACCCGGTTAAGCTGAGCTGACGGGGATACGTTCATCTGAATTGGGCCAATCACCGTGGCTAATACTGATCCACTCAAGTCGCGTACATCACACCAGATTTCTGTAGACTGCGTTGAGTCACTTATGTTGTTCAGCCAGATAGTGAAGTCGAAGCTACCGCCGGAAGGTGGAATCACCAAGGGTGCATCATGCGGAGTCAGGAAGACATTGACGGGCATACTCTGATCGTAATATTGGAACCCCATATCGGCGCTGGTGCCATCCGGATCATTGTATCGCGGATCAGGATTGCCTGTGTCGATGCAGGGTGAGCCCCACTGGAGGCGGTAGTCATCCCATGTGGTATCTACAAAGCAGGGATCTTGATCGATGTTGCCAATACCAGCGTATCCACCAAAAACATCACAATAGTTAACCACCGGAGTACCGCCAATTTCTGAACTGCTATAATTCCATACGATACAGTTATGCAGAGTAACATTCGAACTACCATAAACACCGTCATAAGAGGAGGCATCATTTCCGCTGATTGTACAGTACTCTACGTTTAGCCTCGTAGAAGAACTGGTACTAATGCCACCACCAAGCAAAGACCTATTACCAAAGATTAAGCAGCGCTGCAAAACAGATGTGGATTGATAAAAGTAAAGCCCACCTCCCTTTTCTGCATAGGTGTTATCACTGATGACGCAATCAGTAACAGTGATATCAGCATTCCAGCAGTGGATCCCACCGCCGTTTGTGTTTCACGTGCATGGTATGGTGTTTTCACTGATACGGCAATTTATCACTACAGCATCTGCCCCGTTAAAAAAGAACATACCGCCACCCCGGAATGACTGGTTTCTGCTCACATCGCAATTCGTAATCAGTGGGCATGAGATCTCCTCACAATAGATCCCTCCCCCATCGCCAGATCCGGCATTATTTTCGATGATCTTACATCCGTTGATCAAGGGACTTGATTCTCTGCAGTAAAGAGCGCCACCTCTCCACTGGCTGTGATTATACCGGATGGTGCAGTATTCTATTACCGGATTGGAATAGTCACAATAAATTCCGCCGCCGCATGCATCTGGGCTGGTATATCCTCCTGTGCTATTGCCATTCTCAATAGTACAGTATGCAAGATGGCTGCTATCGGGAGCATTTATAAATCGGATACCCCACCAGCCGATCGCGCTGTCTGCTGCGGTAAATAGAATTGAATCAGAGGCTGTTCCAACCGCTTCCAACCAGCCATTGACGATGAACTTGTAATGCCCCCTGAAGATGACATCCACTCCAGGTTCAATGGTTAGTAACTCATTTGAACGGACTGCAATTTCATCCTCCACAAAATAGGGTGAACCACTCAAACTCCACGTACCGGAGACACTCCCTCCAGGAATGATTGTTTGAGCTGATACGGATGTTGCTATCAGTAAAGCACAGATAGCGTAAAGTCGATTTTGCCAATACATAATAACCTCCACGGTTAAGTATTAGTGGAATGACTCATTTAACAGCATCTCATTATTCAGGACTGAATTTGATATCGGCGTACCTCGGGAGGAGGACGCCGCCTAGTAGCCTTTTATTTCATCAACACCATCTTCTTAGATGGAGTAAATTCACCAAGGATAGACTGGTTAGCCTAAATTCCGAAAGCCGTCCTTTATTTATAATCACCTCTCCTACTGTACATCAGTATTTGAAATCAACGCTATAAGATACAATATAATTCGCCATTTGTCAAGAAATATGTGGGTGACAGTAAATATTACCAGAATCAATATACCGCACATTAATCCAGAAATGAACTATGACGAATCATCCGCTTTCATAGCTGTAAACAAATACAACCTCCAACCTCCCCCCACGTCCCAGGATTCAAATACTAAACTGGGTACTGAAAAAATTTCCCCAAGCTTAGCGGTTCTGGATCCCAGCACCCAGACGCGCCGATGTTGCTCCAGAAGCGATGCCGTTTTTTCACTATCTGAAGTTGTGTTCCACCACTGCATCAATTCCGTGTCATGCAACCTGTCTGGATCATGACGGGGACGGTAAAGTACCTTCCCTTCCAGCTCCGGATAGTAGAATTTTAGAGTGTAATAAGAATTTCTCGATCCGAATATTAAAAGTGCGTCTTTCTCATCGAATTGGTCACGCAATATGTGTCCCACGCTGCGCCAATCCACCCGGTCATGTGCAAAAGTAGGCGATTGATAATAATGAACCAGCGAAATCCCTGATAGAGAGAAGAAAAGAGCCAGCAATACAATCTTAATCCTTCCTCTCCAGACTGTTAAGCCGAAGACAATGAGAAACAGAAAAGGGACGTATATGAAAACCAGATGCCCGGCACTGGACACACCCACATAAAGATACAAAAGAGTGAACGCCAAGATCATGCCCAACATAATTTTAATGGTGAGCGCCTTTAAATCTCCGGCCCGCACCGACGATAACATCGCCTTAAGCCCCGCAGTAACTACTGTTAAACTGATGGCAATTTTCACTGATAAATAGATAATGCTAAGCACGCTGGATTTAAAAACAGATGCGATTGTGCCTGGAAACTCATAGTGAAAATTTCCTAAAACAAAAGTTGTGAAGAAACGAGCCATTCTCCGGATGTTATCCAGAAAATGAGGCCAATCGGTGATGAAAATGTGCTGACGCCCCTCGCTTGCAGTGATTGCCACTGACAATTGTGGAGCACTTAATATTAAGACGATAAGCATTAAAGCTATATATTTTATCCATCTCCTCCAGCCCGCTAATCCGGTCGCCAGAATGAATACTAATCCGAAATAACCCAGCACAAAGATAAAAAAACAGTGGCTGTACTGACCGATAATTCCTACCATCGTCAACCCGATCCACCAACCCCAATGCGCTTTTTCATCGCTGAGTATTTTCAAGAAGATCCATAGCGCTAAAGCGGTCAAGGATCCCACTATACTATAGATGCGCATCTCCTGTGAAAGCGGTATCAGGTAGGCGGACACACCTGCCACGACAGCGCCCAAAAGTGCCATCTTCCGATCAACATAAGTTTTCGTAATCAGATAAAACACAGGAATGCTGAGCCATCCTAACAAAACCGAGGGGAACCGTCCTGCGAACTCATTCCAGCCGAATAGCTGTATGGACCAGTTGTACAACCAGAAAAAAATCGGAGGCGCGTCGTGCTCAACCTGGCCCAGCACCATATACCAGATAACACCCTCATCCGCCCAGAGTGTTTTTTGTCCGAGGAGAGTCAGCCTTAAAGCTAATGAGATAAACAGGATTACAATCAGCCAGAGGGAATCGCGATTTACTTTTTTTCTGTGCAGATTCATCTAAGCTTAGCTATAGTTTCAATTCTGGAAGCAATTATTGGTGTTAGGAATTGTGTAAGACTTGAAATTAAATCAGCGCCAGGAGGCTGCGCGATTCGACATTCAGGAAACTGTTATACATCAGCAGCTGCTTGAGCTGTTTAAGCGATACCCAGACGTATCGTTGCGGAGTCTCTAACGGAAAATCGTCTCTGGCCTGAAGCAGGATATTACGATTCTCTTCGCGATAGAAACGCCCGCCTTCCTCGGATTGCATGGTATCGGATACCACCTCACATTGCTCAGGTTTCAACATCTCACCGACATAAGGCGGCAGGTCGGCTTCATCATAGCTGCCGGTGATACACTGTACCGTGGGCGCCATCTCCAGCAGATCTAAATTGCCGCTCTCCATCTTCAACTGTACCAAAAAATGGAGAATCCCGTTTATCTCCTTCATTACGAAGCCCACGATTCCGGGATGTTGCTGCTGAATGATGGGTTGATCCCAGCCTCCAACCTCGCGATTATCAGCTTCCACTCGCACTCCGATCACCGAGAAGTAAAGCCTCTTTTCATGCATAATTCTCCTCGGAGTGATCAGCCAGTCTTTGACGTCATTTAAAGGAATTATTCGGGTTTCCAGCTCGCAATCGAATTTTTCACGACAGAGAATGCGAATCAGTTCTTCCATGGAATGAAGAGGCTCTACCTCAGAGCAATAAGAGATCAGCATATTTAGCTTGAAATCGTCCAGGGGCTGCGCTAATAACCGGAACGATCCAATAATTTCCTGCAACTGGTTGGGTGCTTTGGCCGGTAGAGGTTTTTTATGGTCGGGGCAGAAAGATATGTTGGAACTCACGGAACGGGCGTCCATATTGAC
>CBDUWK010000240.1:0-4552 GCA_965370905.1 uncultured bacterium
ATAGATATGCAGGATCTCGTACAGGGCTTCGCCTCGGTAAACGAATAAAAATGGCAATGCAAAGACTAACGCCCAGAAGGCTGCCACTCTGCCGAAATTATGGTGCCACCAGACTGGTTTGAACAGTGGAAAGAGTGCTATGGAGAGTAAAATTCCTACAAATGGCAGTGACGACCAGATAGGGAGACTCTCGCCTAAGAGGCTATCTCCGTGATGAGAATTGGGTGCATATTCTTCGGAAGCGATAGCGTTACTGGCCAAAAATAAGGTAACGAGGAGGGCAACTGAAATAAGAATTACCCAGGGGACTCCGTGCTTCATTATACGTATGTTTTCTATGATCCTTCTGAATTTATTTTTTCAACTATCGATTCCTAGATCAGTTCCGAGCACAATAAAAGAGCAAGAAATCGTTAATAAATTGCAATGACATACTATGAATTTAAATCCAAGCGTGCTTGCAGATCCGGAGGTGGTGAGGAACGCCGGAAGATCTTATAGCATTCCGCTCTAATTTCGACCAATACATCTTGAATTTTTTCTTCAGGCACGGAATAATGGTTCAGCACTTTCGTGAATAATTCTACTGAGGTTTCAAATTCTTCGGGGATGACATAATCCGCACCCAGTTGATACAGCCTGTCAACCTCCTGAAGGAATCTGGTCCTGACGACGATATGCAGGGATGAATTCAGGCGCCGGGACAGTTCGGTGATGCTCTCTGTCGCCGCCGCATCGGGGATGGCAACGACCATCGCCCGAGCTGATTTAATATAAGCATGTTCCAGGACCGATTCCTGAGTAGCATCCCCGTAGAAAATAGGTTCTCCACGTCCCCGTTCATGGCGCACCGTCACGGGATTCATCTCAATTACGGTGTAGGGTATCTCGACCAGTTTCGCAGCTCTCGCCAAGTTCTTTCCATTTACCCCAAAACCGACAATCACCAGATGATTTTCCAGGGTCACCTTTTTCGAATCAGCTAAGGGATAAATTCCCGCTCCTATCCACTCCGGAAGAGGCAGTTTCAGAATCATTCCCGCCAGTTTTGGTGAAATTGCGATAAAAAACGGCGTAAAAGACATACTTAAGACTGAGGCTGCCAGGAATAGCTGATATGTCTGTGGTAAAATCAAGCCTTCCTCCAAACCAAATTTGGACAGTATAAAAGAAAATTCCCCTACTTGCGCCAGAGCAAAACCTACCAGAATGGCAGCCCGAAGAGAAAGTCCCATCAAGGTGCCCACAAAACCGGCAATCGCAGCCTTTAATATTAGTAATCCAAGCACAACCGAAAATACCATGCCCAAATTTGAGAAGAGGTAACCGACGTCCAGCAACATGCCAATGGAAACGAAGAAGAAGCTGATAAAAAGATCACGAAAAGGAATGATGTGACCGAAAGCGGAATGGCTGTATTCAGACTCGGAAATTATCAAACCTGCCAGAAACGCTCCCATGGCGAGAGATAAACCCAAACTGGACGTTAACCACGCGACTCCCAGACAGGTCAGGAGAATACTGAGGAGAAACAGTTCGCGGCTGCGGGTACGAGCGACTTGGAATAGCACGCCATGCACCACCCATTTAGCCAGCACTACAGTTACGATGATAATCCCGACTATTTTCAAAGTCAGAATGACCAGGGCCATGCCCACAGCCTGGGTGGCGCCAGCTAAAATCGGCGTCAGCAGGATCATCGGTACAATTACGATATCCTGAAAGATTAAAATTGCCAGGGAGGTTTGGCCGTGGGGACTGTTAACCTCGGCGCGGTCTTGAATCACCTTCATTACGATCGCAGTGCTACTTAAGGCAACCAGGAATCCGAAGAAGACGGCCTTATTGACCGGAAAACCGATTATAATGACAATTAAAGCTGTGGTCAGAATAGTGACTACAACTTGCACCGCTCCACCGAGGAAAACTGCTTTTTTGATCCGCAGCAATTTCTTCAGTGAGAATTCAATTCCGAGGGTGAAAAGCAGCAAAACCACACCGATTTCAGCCAGGATCTCTACCTCGTGAACCGCACCGATCAATTTTAAACCATGCGGTCCGGCAATAACACCCGTGAATAGAAATCCGACGACAGCGGGCACCTTCACACGGTGGAAAATTAAGATCACCACTGTTGAAAGCGCGAAAATCCCAAAGATGTCTTTTAATATCTGAATTTCCATGGAATGTGATATCTGAAGATTATTCGTCGGATTCTTCCGAAGGTCCGAAGGACTCCGATGGAGAACCATTTCGTGGGGGGTAATCCGACCTACAATAACTCGCCTTTCGCCACCATAACCACCTTCCCCCCCACGTTGACGTCTATTTTTCCGTCAACTTCTGCTGCTTGCAGATGGAGCAGTGAGGGTCGCCCGATTTCGCAGCCCTGTTCGACGCGAATGTCGATAGAATCGCTGTCGAAATAGCGATGCTTTACAAGCCAGCCTGCCAAACAGCCGTTGGCGCTGCCGGTAGCCGGGTCTTCGGGGACTCCCAGGAAATGGGCGAAGAAACGGACGTTTAAATGATTCCCACGGTGATAAGCTTCAGGGGCAAAGATTAATATATTCAGTGCCAGATTGTCCTCAACGTGTTGGCGGTGCAGCTCAATATTCACTCTGGCTCTTTTGACCGCGTCCAACGTTTTTAACGGCACAATCAGCGTGTAAAAGCCGGTGGATACCTCTTCGATGGGGAATTTGGCATCCATATCGGATTCTTCCAGATCCAATATCTCTGCCATTTCATGGGCTGGAAATGTCTTCCCAAATGATGGTTCGACCTGCTTCATCCACAGATTGCCATCTTCCCTGAATTCGACAGGTATCTGCCCCACTCCTAAATTCAGGGCTACCTTATCTATTGATTTGCCAATGATTTCCTGCTGTATTATGTATGCAGTACCAAGCGTCGGATGGCCTGCGAAAGGGAGCTCTTGTGCGGGAGTGAATATGCGCACGACGTATCCGCCATTCTTTTCAATTTCTGAGGTGATGAAGGTGGTTTCCGAGAAGTTCATCTCGCGGGCGATTTGCTGCATATCTTCAGTGGGTATATCACCGGCATTTCGGACTACTGCGAGTTGATTACCGGCATATTTCTGCTCTGCAAAAACGTCCAGGATGTAAAAAGTCATTGAAGGCATTCTCTCTCTACCATAAGTAACGGTTTCTAATCGACGATTGTGGACACGACCACTTCAGTTCCCAAAGGGAAACGCAGTTTATCTGCAGCGGATCCTTCACGGAGCGCGACCTCAAGAAAATCCGCCGAACCGAACAGGCATAATAGCTCGCCCTTAGCCACGTCGCTGTATGCCTTCGATAGTCCCTTAACTTCAGTATAGCCCGTTCTCACCAATATACTTGATGATTCGAGATGGAGGAGGTCGCTTTTGGATATGTTAGTCATGAGGTTGCCGAAGCGATCCCGGTATATAATCTGTCCCCTGACCGCACCGGATTCAACGACTGGACGGGGGAATAAACTGCTCTGGAATTCTTCAACTACGGGGCCTACATCCTCGAAAGGGACTCCTTCAGCAAGGTGCGCGCCGACCGGTGAGAGTATATCCCGGCCGTGAAAGGTATCCGAAACTACGGGCAGGAAGAGCGACTTATTCTCGATGCTCCGAATTTCCTGTGCCTGGTATTTCTCGATGACGAATCCAAGCAAGCCGTTATCGGGAGCGAGAAAAATCTGTTGGTTGGCTCTAACAGCCAATAATTGTCTATCAGAACCTACGCCAGGATCAATTACCGCAATGTGGATGGTTCCGGGGGGAAAATAATCTATGGAAGTGATTAAAACGATAGCGGCGGGTAATACCTGTTGAGGTTCGATATCATGAGTTATGTCGACAATTTTGCAATGAGGTGAGATGGACAGAATTACACCCTTCATCGAAGCGACGTAACCATCCGCAGTACCAAAATCAGTAGTCAAGGTAATCAGTTTATCGCTCATGATTGATCTCTGTTCATCCCATTCAGGCTATATGAGAAATTCACCATTTCTGTAGAAGGTTTCACCGTCACCCGACACTTCGCCGCCAACGCGCATGTCGCACACCATGTCCCAATGTAAGGCGGAGATAGTTTTCCCACCGGATTCAGGCAGCGATGCACCTAAGGCTAAGTGCACCGTACCGCCAATTTTCTCATCGAAGAGCGTATTTTTGGTAAATTGGGTGATGCCCTTATTAGTGCCGAAAGCGAATTCACCAACGAAGGAAGCTCCATCATCGGTCTCAATCATGGCTTTTAAGTAATCGATCCCTTTCCCAGCCTCCACTTTAACCACCTGACCGTTTTCAAAAGTAAGGCGTACATCCTCCACTTCTCTATTCTGATAAACTGCCGGATAAGTGAAACGAATGTGCCCGTTTACCGAATCTTCCAGAGGCGCGGTAAACACTTCACCATCGGGGAAGTTCTCCCGTCCAGCGCAGTTGATCCATTTTCTTCCTTCTACACTGAATTGGAGATCCGTGTCCTCGTTCTTGACATGCAGGTGGTTGTAGGTACTAAGAAATTTAATAATCTTCTCT
>CBDUWK010000241.1:0-4552 GCA_965370905.1 uncultured bacterium
TCGATCACAGCTTTTACAGGACGGGCACTGAACTTATGCCAAAAAAAAGCAGCACTTGACCAGAATTTGCATTCCTTCTGACAACCTCTCGTATCCTGCACCGCATACGGATACATATAGAGTGATTTACGTATGATGCCTCCATCTAAAACCGGCAAATCTTCCAGCGTTTCTAATGGATTCTCGTAAAAAGGCTTGAGCGTACCCTGCTGAAAGTCCCGGATCATTATTGGGATGCTCTTTTCAGCTTCACCGATGCAAACTGAATCCGCATGTTGAATCGCTTCTTCCGGCATGAACGTAGGATGGTAGCCCCCAAAAATGACACTCTTCCCCTTTTCCTTGCGGAATCTCTCAGCAATTTCGTAAGCTCGGGGAGCGTTATACGTCATGAAGGATATTCCGATCAGGTCGGCGTCCGTATCGAAATCGATGGGTTCTAAATCTTCATCTAATATACTGGAAGTAACGTGAGGCGGCATGGAGGCGGTAACATAGAGCGAGGAAAGCATGGAGAAACGAAATACCCGGGTGCTCTTGCGCGGCGTCTTTCCACTCTGAATCCGCCACTGCGGAGCGGTAGGATTAATGAGCAGAAATCTTATTCTGTCTGTCATCTCCCACCCTCTTTCCTAAAAAATCCCCGTGGTTGGCCAGGACAGCTCGATATCCCGGCTTGCAAAATCAAATTACGTATGCTGCCGGACCCCCTCATCCGGTACTGATTATCAGCCCCTAGCCCCAATCCCTAAAACCTGTTAATCAATCTGAAGTGCACTTTGGCAGTGGATAGCACGTCTTCTTCACCCAAGGCGAAGTCGAAGCCGATGATGCCGATTCTGGTGCCCTGGCGGAATCCTATACCGTAACCCCAGGGCCATTTCTGTTCAGCGCCGCCTGAAGGCGGAGCCCATTCGTAGTAGCCCTGGTTGAAAAAGGCGTAAAGCCGGGAAACTTTATCCATCCAGAGCCTGTATTCAACACTGCCCCAAGCCACCGCATATCCCAAAAACTGGTCTTCGCGGTACCCACGCAGCGACCGTGTACCACCCAGACGGTAGAGATCAGGTTGTGGGATGGGATCTTCGTCGGACTGCAGGTAGCGGCCGTGCAATTGCAGGTTAAGGATCTGCCGTCCGATGATTGGATGCGACCAGCTAACATCAGTTTCGTAGTGGCGGATGTCCACGTCCTGCAAGCCGGCGGCAGCTTCGTAATCCTTCACCGAAGCCGCTACCCTGGAACGGTAGTACAGCCCCCGTGTGGGATTATCGCGGTAATCTCGCGTATCATATTCCACTTCCAGCGCGCCGCCGCGCTCGGTAGATTTATAGATTCCGAGATAAACTCGACCCGATGAATCAGGCAATACCTCTTCCTGGAAGATCGAACCCTTGAAAGACAAAACATCCAGGGCTGGCCAGGTGATTCCGGCTGCTGAGAAGCGTTCGAGATATAACGAATCCAGGATCTCCTGTCTAAATTCTCCCCATATATTAAAAGGCAATCCCAGCACCCAGGGCTCTTCATAGAACAGTGCCAGCGCCTGTTGGTATTCGCTGATCCTCTCCCAGTGTATCTTCGCTTTACGCCCCGTACCGAAGAGGTTCATGAAGGACAGATCCAATAAGCCGGTCACCTGACCCTCCTCGCCTGCCGCACCAGGCTGGTAACCGACGACCCCATCGAAGGAATTGCTGCTGGCTTCCTTTACCTGAAAGAACAAATCATATTGGTTGGAACCGAGAGGCACCAATGCCGGAACGGATACGTTTTCAACATAAGGAAGTTTACGAATACGTTGGCGCGCTTTTTCCACTTTGCTGGGACGGTAGATTTCACCGGGAACGATGCGCGCCTCCCGGGCAATAACTTTTGGATTGGTGTGTTCCAAGCCAATGATTTTGACTGACGCGATTATAGCGAGAGGGCCTGAAGTCAGGCGCGTTTGGATCGAAAGCGAATCGACACTCAAAGAAAGTCCCCTCAGGTCTAATCGTGCAAAGGGGTGCCCTGACTCTTCCTGCATACGCAATATATCCCAGAGATCCGATTCCAAATCCTGGTAGTAAAGTGGTTTCCCCGGGCGTAATAATGGTATAAAATCGTCGTTTATTGCGGCAGTATCGCCAATGATCTCCAGGTTATTGAAGATCAGTTTATCGCCTTCGTTTATGAAGAATGTTAACGCGACATAAGATGAGTCAAGGTAATAGTCACGGGTTATACTATCGATGCTACAGAAATAGAACCCTGCCTCTATTAGGTTATCCAGCACATTATTGGCTGCATCGGCAATGATTTCATCTGTAATCGGTTTATCTATTTTCAGCCCCGCCCATCTGACGATTCTACGCTGAGAATGGTAACGGTTGCCTTCAACCTGCACCGATTGCAATAGCGGCTCTGCCCATGCTTGCGATAGGACAATATAGAAAAACACAAAATTAGAAATTGCCCAAAGGAGGTACTTTTGAATCCTTAGTCGCATCATTAGAAAAAAGCCCTCACTTCTGCGCGACCGATATGAATTGTCTCTTTATCAGCATCTTTGCTGCCACCGTATGATAGCGTAGCGGTCAAATATTTGGAGATTTTGTAATCAAAACGAAGATCCCAGCGAAAATTGTCACCGGGCGGATCACCTTCAGCCATCTCATAAGGCAATGAAGCAGCATCGGTGGTTACATGATACCACGATCCTCGCAACTCGGCGCGTCCCTTTTGCATAAAACTGCGTACCAGCCGCGGCTCCAATCCGTACCTATCTGCCCGGATGTCTTCTACTCCATCGGTATCTCGTTGTCCCGCTACCCGCATGGCAAGTTCCCATTCGCGGTTAGGACGGTAGATTGGTTCCAGAGAAGCCTGCCATGTTACTATATCGCGACTGGATACTCCGCTAATACGATATTCCCTTTGATCGCTCTCATGTCCCACATCCGCTTGCATTGTCCAGAACTGCGAAAAGGCGCGCCGAACTCTGAAGGCAACCAACCGTCTCTTATTTTCCTGTCCGCCGGAGAGGTACAAGTTTGAAATTGATTGAGAAATCTCTCCGCGCAGGCGAAAGGATAAATCACGCTGGTGGCGGAAAAGGAATAGATCTTCACGAAGCAACAAGTTGCCAGCAAGGGTAGAGTCGCCTTGAAACTTGGAGAAATCGAGGCGGTAGAGCGCCCAGGTATCTCTCTCTTTGGTCTTTTCGCTGAAGTTGATCAGGGTCTGTGAAGATAGATATCGCCAGGGTGCGGGTAGATTATCCTTCTTAGTTTTAGGCAGATGGTGCGGATCTAAGTCTAGAGATAATGAACCCTCCAGATCTACTACAGGTTCAAATTCACCTGTGGATTGTGCGACTAAGATATATTCGCCGTCCGGATCTTCGAAATAGAGGTCGCCCACCTTTATATGTGTGCCCTGTCCAGGACCGACATATACCGGAGTCTGAACGATGGTGGATACTCGGGTATTATTTATTCTGTAATTTGCCCGGAAATCTACCGAATGATGGAATGGAGTCCACCCTAAGTTTAGCACCATCAGGTCAGTGGTCGCCGCGGCTGAATCGGCTTCGTGAAAGTCCTTGGTACGATGCGTGTAAAGCGCGTCCCCGGAAAAATTATGCCAGATAGATATGCCAGCTTTGTAATTTCCAGTTTTAGCCGTGCTGAAATCCCGTAACTGGCTGCTTTTGTACTTTTGTTCTTCGCGCACTCCGTGTGAAGTTTCCAGTGATAGAGGTCCCGATTCATAGATCAAACCACCAGAATAATCGTTGAAGAGAAAGCCAGCAAGGGAATCCGCATAGGAATCTTTCTTATGCTCCCGTTCATAGCGAATAGAAGGTGTAAAGCGCCATATTTTATGGCTCGCCGTTGACAAACCTCGGGTCCACAGACCCGATCTTCCCAGGGGGTCGGATTCACTGCTGATCCAATCAGCTGTGGCTGATAGCTGCGGAAGTTTACCACCGAACAGCTGCGTTTGTCCGTGCCATCTCTCACTGGTAAATCCGTCCGATTCCTTGTTAAGAAAACCATAACCGACTTTTGAAGTCCAGGGCGAAAACGGGCGTATAGTTAACTGTGCCTCACGCACTGATTCCTCTTCTGAAGCGCCTTCGTCCAGATCCCAGTAGCGCGAATATTCTACTTGTTGGGTCCGGTCAATCTGTCTGAAACTTTCATCGATCTCTCTGGCGTTGGCATCGATAGCTAATCTGGAGAACTCATCTGTTGTGCCACTTCCTGCTGAGTGCCAGTTCCCTTCTGCAGACCAGGCAAAACCGATATTATCATTGTCTTGCAGATCGGAGAAGGTATTCCTGTCGTATTCTGAGAGGGCACCCTCAACTTTAATGGTCATATTGTCATGGGGCTTTCCCCAGATTTCCACATCTGCGAGGCGCTGTCTCTGTGGAAGAGGAAGTCTTTGCACGGGAGCGTAATCACCTTCTGAAGGGCCCGCCCAGGCATAGTAGAAGGCAGTTGCTTCAGCGACGCGGACATAATCACCCTGTCCATCTCCCACGTAACTGAAGACGACATTT
>CBDUWK010000242.1:0-4539 GCA_965370905.1 uncultured bacterium
TCCTTGGAATATCTTTTTCTGCCGCGGTGTGCTTCATATGCAAAATAGAAAGCCATTTCGATCAGATCATGACCGCGCTCTTGCACGTGCGTCGGCAGGATTTTGTAGAGATCCTTGAGATCCTGCAGGTAATCCTCTTCGGATGCAATAGCTTGGGCGCGCTGCTTTGTTTTGCCCTGCTTTATTCTCGTCTGTGTTTCTTGTGGAGTCATTTAAAATGGCGGACCTGAAAATTCCTCTTTACGTTCATCAAAGTGATATTCGGGCGGTTCATGGAGGGGATCATGTGGTAAAAATTTTCCCGTCTGCAGGTTGAAGCTAAGTTTCGCAGTCCCTAACGGGCCATTCCTCTGTTTTGCAACTATAATCTCGGTATAGCTCATATCTGCTTTATTGTCTTCATTCTTTCTCTTATCGTATAGTCCCGGTCTATAGATAAAAAGAACAACGTCTGCATCTTGCTCGATAGCTCCAGAATCGCGCAGATCCGATAAAATGGGACGTTTATCCCCCGGACGCGTTTCGACCGCACGTGACAATTGTGACAGTACAATGACAGGCACTTCAATGTCTTTTGCCAGCGCTTTCAGGCTCCTGCTTATCTCGGCAATCTTATGCTGTTGACTTTCGACTCTTCTACCGGGGAGATCCATCAGACCGATATAATCGATTATGACCAACCCAATATCATATTCAGACTTTAATCGTCGCGCACGAGCCCTGATCTCCATAGGGGATAAAGCAGGTGTATCATCGATATAAAAGGGCGCATTGAAGAGCAGATTATTCGTGGTTAGTTTATTGTAATCTTCCGTAGGTAACCTCCCTGATCGCGCCTTTGAGGAATCGACTCCCACCTCTGCACAAATCATGCGTAGGGCTAATTGATGGTCCGCCATTTCCAGGGAGAAAAATCCAATAGGCATATTATGATCGATAGCGGCATTGCGCGCCAGGTTAAGGCTGAAGGCAGTTTTACCCATAGATGGTCGCCCAGCCAGGACAATCATGTCACCTTGCTGCCAACCAGAAGTAAGATCATCAAGAACTTTAAAACCCGAGGCAACGCCGGTAACACCATCACTATCTCCCCTGATATTCTCCAAACGACCCTGGACGTCAATCATTAAGGGGCCGAGCTTGCGGAATCCTCCGGTCTTACGGAACTGCATAAGGTTAAAAATCTCATTTTCCGTCTGATCCAACAGTTCGTCCACATCGTCGGGTTCGGCGTAGCATTTGTCTATCGAACGTACGCAGGTGTGGATCGTTTTGCGCAGGAGTGATTTGCGCAGGACTATGCGGGCGTGGTGCTCAACGTTTGCGGGGCTGGCGACAATACCGATCAGCTCCGCGAGATAGGCGGGGCCGCCGATCTCTTCAAGTTTATCCTCAGCATTCAATGTTTCTGTTACGGTAACCAGATCGATGGGATCGTTGCGCTGATAGAGTTTCTGGGTGGCTTCAAAAATAGTCCTGTGAGCATCCTTGAAAAAACAGGTCTCATCGAGTACTTCGTACACCCGGGCGGCGGCTTCCTGGTCGAGCATCATAGAACCAAGTACTGCCATCTCAACGTCGATGGCATTGGGCGGAATGCGCTCCACTCTCGGAGTTGACTTCCTACTCTTTTTGTTTTCAGTAGTCTCACTCATATAATACCATCCTCTGTGCTAACCCCCTCTTCCAACATTTTCTTGAGCGTAAGCAAATCCTGGTGAACAGCCGGCATCAGATTCTGATTTCTAAGTAAAGCAGCCGGATGATAGATCACCCAAAAAGGTTTATCACGATATTTATGCAATCTCCCCCTCATAGCTTTCAAGGGTGCATCAGTTCGCAGTAGGACCTGCGCTGATACCCGTCCCAGAGCAACCAGCCATTGGGGATTCAGTAACCTCAACTGTTCGTGTAAGTACAACTCACAAATCGCTATTTCATCAGGTTGTGGATCGCGGTTATTAGGCGGACGGCATTTCAGGATATTGCAAATATAAACCTCTTCCCTACTCCATCCAATCTCTGCAAGCATGTGATCCAGAAGCTTGCCGGCTCGACCCACAAAAGGGAATCCCTGCCGATCTTCTTCAGCGCCGGGAGCTTCGCCTATGAATACTACCTTCGCTTCGGTAGAACCTACTCCGAAAACGAATTTGTTTCGAGTCGAGCCGAGAGGGCAGCGCAGACACCCGCTGATAGCAGCTTCCATCTCTCTGATGTTTCGGTAGGGCGCATGAGCCGGATATGGATTCAAATTGGAGGAAACGGGGGAGGTTTCTGTGCGAGTGTTTACTTGCTTCTCCGTAAGTTTGCTTATATCCGGTCTTCGATCAAAGAAAAGATCCTTCTCGAAATGGGATAGGAATTCGAGATAGTCGATAATTCTGGGAATCGAAACTTTATTTGAGGATTCTAAAGCCATTAGGATTGTGCGTTATTCGGTGGATAAAAGGTAAGAACTTAAAATCGTTTAGGACAATAGGGACTGAACGCGATCTATGATAACACTCGCGAATTCTACTTTGGGCATTTCCGGTAACTCATCGATCTTTCCGTTAGAATCGATTATCGTTCCCTGGATGTTATCTTTCCCAATTCCGGCGTTTTCCCCGGCACTGGGACTATTCAATACAATCAGGTCGAGCTTCTTTTCAAGCAACTTTCTTTTTGCATTATCTACGCCCTGGTCGGTTTCGAGTGCAAAGCCTACCACGATACGATTGCCCTTATGGGGCGCTATTTCCTTCAAAATATCCGGGGTTTGTTCCAATTTCAAGCTGATCTCGTTTGTCGCTTTTTCCTTTTTAATTTTTCGGTTGGATTTCTCCTTGCTGCGAAAATCAGAAGGCGCAGCCGACATGATCAGAGCGTCGCTCGCCTTAAAGACGGCATTTACCGATTCGAGGAGTTGTTCCGTATTTTCAATATGTACCACGGAAATCCCCGGTGGTTCGGGAAGACATACCGGTCCAGATATCAAGTTGACGGATGCGCCTCTGCGCCGCGCTTCCTCAGCCAGGGCGTACCCGAGACGCCCACTGGATAAGTTGGTTATGACCCGCACGGGGTCGATAGCTTCCCAGGTGGGACCGGCTGTAACGGTGATGGTTTTCCCACTTAACGGCCCTTCAGGCGACAGTAAACTGCAGATTTTTTCAAATATGCGGGCTGGTTCAGGCAGCCGTCCTAAACCAGGCTCTTCAGAAGGACTGGCCATGGGACCAACTTCAGGGTCTATGATATAATTGCCCCAACTTTTCAGCTTTTCCAGATTATCCTGCACGATGGGGTTGTGGAACATCTTCGGATTCATAGCCGGACATATTAAAAGCGGCTGGTTAAATGCTAATGCAGCAGTGCTAACGAGATCGTCGGCAATACCGCCAGCAAGTTTTCCGATTATATTCGCGGTCGCTGGTGCAATGACCATCAGATCGATATCTTCTACAACTCCGAGATGTCCGCCTCGGTCCCCTTCGAGTGCGAACATGTCTAAAGCGACCTTTTTCCCGGTCAGCGCTTCAAAAGTAAGTGGAGCCACAAAGCGCGCAGCTGACTGCGTCATGATAACTCGCACAGAAGCCCGTGCCTTCAAGAGGAGGCGTACCAATTCGCAAGTTTTATAGGCTGCAATCCCACCGGTTACAACTACTAACAGCTTTCGGTTTCGCAGCATTGTGTCACTTATACAGCTACTTTTCTTCCTGGTTGTATTTCAACACGCCCCGGTACATCTCATTCATGGCAGTAACCGTGGGTTTTTCGAGCTTGGGTAGTTTGGGGCTCTCTTCGTCATCGTCCTCGAGCGATCTATAGACCTCCTCCTCGTCGTCATCATAATCGTCGGGGCGAGCTTTTGACGCAATGAACTGCTCTACGATTCGCCCCTGCTTCAGGCCAATCTGTCTGGCACGCTGGGACATGATGACGATCGCTTCGTAGATGTTGGGATGGAGATCGCGGAAGTCTTCGGCTAAGAAATCCCGCCTCAGCTCTCCCTCATCTGCTTCGAGGGATTCCTCCCGTTGTGCACTGACTTTTGGCTCCCCTTCGATTTCTTCCGGAAGCGAACTCAACAGATTATCTCTCATGTAAGCTGGTCCTCTTTTATATATTCAGCAATTATTTCTTCAATTTTATTAATGGTGGGCTCAAGGTCGTTATTGACGACTGCATAATCGAAATGCAACGCCTGGTCACACTCCAATTGAACTTGTGCCAACCTTGATTGCAGTTCATCCTCTTTTTCGGTGCAACGGTTCTTCAATCTATCTTTGAGTATCTCAAGCGAAGGGGGAAGCAGAAAAATTAAGAGCGCTTCGGGATACGCTTTCTTAAACCTCAAGGCACCCTTGACATCAAGATCCAAGATCACATACAGACCTTTTAGAATGGCATCTTCAGAAAACTTTTTCGGCGTACCGTACATTTCTCCGTACACCTCTTCCCATTCGAGAAATTCACCTCGGTCGCGCTTCTGCAGAAATTCGGCTCTATTGTAGAACCAATAAGCCTCACCGTTTTTTTCGCCCTCACGGG
>CBDUWK010000243.1:0-4536 GCA_965370905.1 uncultured bacterium
CCCTACGAAGAGCCGGACAATCCCGAGGTAGTCTTCGATTCCGACAAGGAAACGCCTGAAGAGTCCGCTGCTAAGGTGATCGCAAAGATCGAAGAACTGGGTTATCTCGATACTGAGAAGACCATCTCCGGGTACACCAAAGAGGAAGAAGAGAAGGTCAATAAGAGGTTGACCGATCTGGGATATTTGTAATCCTTGGTGTTCAGTATTAGGGTTTTAAGTCACGGCAAAAAGATATAGGTGTATGGTTTTAGACAGGTTGAAGCAGAGCTATGCTATTATTATAGCGGAGATTAGAATAAAGTAAATGAAATTCTTCTCAAGAGCAAGAAAAGCCGGATATAAAAAGCGTGTTTGTGTCATAGGTATCGATGGCACACCGTATTCTTTCCTCAGGAAACACATAGACAAGGGAGATTTCCCCCATTTCAAACGGATCCTTCAGGGTGGAGAGCTGCATCGCATGAATTCGGTGCAACCTTGCATTTCCTCAGTTGCCTGGTCAACTTATATGACCGGTAAAAATCCGGCGGGTCACCGCATCTTTGGTTTTATAGATCGTAAACCCAATCCACTTCAAGTCTTCCTTCCCAATGCCACCCATATGGGTGCGAAAACTATCTGGGGGATGTTGTCCGAACAGGATCGGCGTGTGGCAGTTATCAATGTTCCGGTTACTTCTCCACCGCAGCCTGTTAACGGCTTACTGATCGGTGGATTTCTCTCCGTTGATGTGCTGAAATGTGCCTATCCCCAGGAATTATCCGTTGATCTTAAAAGCTGGGATTACCGCATCGATGCCGACGCCAACTTAGGAAGAAAGGATAAGGAGGCATTCTTCGAGGATTTGACCGTCACTCTGGAGAAGCGTTGGGAAACGGCTCGCAGGCTCTTCGAGAGAGAGCCCTGGGATTTCTTTCAGCTTCACGTTATGGAGACCGACCGGATTAATCACTTCTTGTGGGAGCATTACGAAAATCAGGATTCAGCCTACTACCAACGATTTATCGATTTTTACAAAAAGGTTGATACCTTGCTGGGCGAGTTCTATGACCGCACCGAGAATCATACGGAGTTTATTATCCTCTCTGATCATGGATTTTGCACCGTAAAAAAAGAAGTCTATCTCAACCAATGGCTGGAAGACAGAGGCTACCTGAAGCTAAAAGGCGAGGAACCGAAATCCGTTGTGGACCTGGCTCCCGAGACCCGAGCATACAGCCTCATCCCTGGTCGAATTTTTCTGAACCTGGTCGGGAGGGAGGAGAATGGCTGCGTCCAGCCGGGATCTGAGGCTGAGACCTTAAAAGGGGAACTTTCTTCAGCTCTAATGGAAATGACCGACCCTGAGGATGGCAACAAAATAATAGAGCGTGTTGTCAGGCGCGAGGAACTATATGACGGCCCCTATATAGATGAAGCCGCGGATCTGATAGCCATACCTCATGATGGTTACGATTTAAAGGCAAATGTGCGCAAACCAAGTATCACCTACAAAGGGGAATTAGTCGGTATGCACACATTTTACGATGCGGCTCTATTTATCAGGGATCGCCAGATATCTGCACAGGATTTTGGTATTATAGATTTAGCCCCAACTGTATTTAACATGATGGAAGTTGAGCCATCGGAAACATTTGATGGGAGTTCATTGATTTGAGTTCTACTGGAGAGAAAGCAATTCAGTTTAACGAAAAAGTTAATATTGACTGCAGGTATTTTTTCGGGGATCGTCCCTGTAAACCGCATAAGGCCGAAGGCGTTCACTGCCAGGATTGCAGCCATTATGAGCAGATCACCAAGCGGGTATTAATCATCAAATTAGGCGCAGTAGGTGATGTTATCCGCACCACTCCATTGTTGCACGCTCTGGGTAAAACAGGTGTTCACATCACCTGGCTCACCGACACGCCCGAGATCCTGCCGCATGATCAGATCGACCGAGTTCTAAAGTTAGATGCTGCCGTTTTAGCTTATTTGCAAGCAACTTCCTTCAACACGCTGTATAACCTCGACAAGGATCCACAGGCGATAGCTTTAGCAATTTTAATCCGGGCAGACGAGAAGCACGGCTTTACCATGGATAATGGCGTCAGTTTACCTATGGATTGGAGATCGCATGATAAATGGATGACAGGTCTCTTCGATGATCTGAACAAGGCTAATAGGATAAGTTATCCAGAAGAAATCTTCACCATGTGCGGTTTGAAGTTTAAAGGTGAAAAATATATAGTTAATGTAGATGATTCACCCTCCTTCGATTTGGATCTCGCCAAGCCAATAATTGGCCTGAATACAGGTTGCGGGGCACGCTGGCCATCCAGGTTATGGAAAATTGAAAAATGGGTGGAACTGGCGAAGTCTCTGCAAAAGAATGGTTTAGGCGTTCTGTTATTGGGCGGTCCTGATGAAGATGAGCGCAATAGAAGAATAGCCTTAGAAAGTGGGGCCATGTACGTGGGTACCTTCCCGTTGCAGCGGTTTTTGCACCTGATCGATGAGGTGGATCTTCTGGTGACCGGGGTGACAATGGCTATGCATATCGGCATTGGTTTGCAAAAACGAATTGTCTTATTGAATAATATATTTAACCGTTACGAATTTGAACTGTATGGTTTGGGACAAATCGTGGAACCGGATGTTGATTGTTTAGGCTGCTTCAAGCCTGTCTGTGATCAAGACTGCATGAACCTGGTGCCAGCGCAAGAGGTTTATGATGCAGTTATGGAAGAATTAAAGAAGTAATAGCAGAATTTGGATTACCCCTATAATTCATAATTTCCTCTAAAAACTACACCAGGCAGAGCCTTCTGAACAGCCTCGAAAGTTCTTGACATTAAGGATTGACTTTATTAAATTTAGCATAACATTTCGAAGAAATATTGACAATTGGTGGTTGACTAAGTGAATCATAGCACAAACGATTCTGAATTTGAAGTTTCCGTGGTAATGCCCTGCCTGAACGAGGAGGCTACGGTGGGGACCTGTATCCGTAAGGCGCTGGAAACCATGAAGGAATTGGGCATAAACGGGGAAGTTGTGATTTCGGATAACGGCTCGACGGATCGTTCGGTCGTGATTGCCGAAGAACTCGGTGCACGTGTAGTCCATCAACCTGAAAAAGGATACGGCAACGCCTATATCAAGGGTCTTTCCGAGGCGAAAGGGCGCTTTATTGTAATGGCGGATAGTGACGACAGCTATGACCTGACCGATCTGGAACGATTCATCCAGCCACTGAGAGAAGGGTATGATATGGTCATGGGTTCTCGTTTGAAAGGTGAGATCAAAGCCGGCGCCATGCCAGGATTGCACCGTTTCGGCAACCCAATACTTTCCGGATTTCTCAATTTCATCTACAAGACGGGTATGAGCGACGCTCATTGCGGCATGAGAGCTTTTACCAAAGCAGCCCTGGAGAAGATGCATCTCCAGACAGCCGGGATGGAATTTGCTTCTGAAATGGTGGTTAAAGCGTCCAAAGCCAGATTGAAAGTAACTGAGATACCCATTACTTTACATCCTGATGGGCGTAACCGCCCGCCGCACTTGCGTACCTTTGTGGATGGATGGAGACATTTGCGGTTTATCCTGATGTACAGTCCGCAGCATTTATTTGGATACATCGGTACGGCACTTTTTTTACTGGGAGCAATTCTATTCGCAGTTTACCTGTTCGATGCAGTTGGAATGCTCACGGGGGTATTGGGTGGGTTATTAACCTTGACGGGTTGGGTTATCAGCAGATTCGGATTTTATGCCCGCGCCCACCAATTTACCCTGGAATTTCCAGATTGGGATTTGCCCCTACAACGATTTTTTAAGAAGTTCAATTTAGAGAGGAGTCTGATTTTCGGATTTATCAGATTTGTGATCGGGGTGTTTTTATTTATTGGCGCTTACAGTGTTCCGGTGATGTATTTTGAACGTCTGATTATCCTCGGTGGACTGGTTGCCTTATTTGGAATATTAACGATCTTCGATGCTTTCCTGACGCGAATTTTACAATTTGAGGGGTTAAAATAGCGATCATGCGCGGGGGTTGGAAATACTTATTATATGTCCTGTGTCTCCTCGTCTGTCTCGTCATTTTAAATCAACTTGTTGAGGCGGCCGCCTGGGAAACATTATCACCGGATCATTGGACATATAAAGAGATTCGCTGGCTTCAGTCGCTGGGGTACCTGCAGGATCTGAATCCTTCCCATAAGCCATATTCGCGCGGTGAAGTGGCGGCATCACTCAATAAGAGTGAACTGCCATCCGGAAAGATTGCTCGAGAACGATTTAATTTATTGGTGAGGGAGTTTAAAGTGGAAGTGGATCCTCCGCAGAAATGGGGATTCACGGTCGGCGGGAGATTTTTTGCTGGAGTTCAGTCCCAATACGATGGGAAATCGAGGGAATCGGGTTATGGTGCAACTTCGGTGACGGTTGGGAATAACCGGATGGGAATTCACACCACCCTGCGAGCTGACCGAGATCTGGCCGAAAATAATGGATACAAAGGTAAGATCTGGAGTGATATTGCGGGAT
>CBDUWK010000244.1:0-4523 GCA_965370905.1 uncultured bacterium
CAATACAGCTGCTGATTCATCCGGTGGAGGAATTTCCATCGCCATTAATTGCAGCCCGACCATCACAGACTGCGCGATCGATTCAAATTCGACCGGGGCGAACGGTGGTGGTATCTACTGCGAAGAGTTCTCCGGCGCCACCATTGAGAACTGCACTATCAGTTATAACATCGCAGTGGACGACGGTGGTGGAATTCGTTGCTTCGATAATTCTAATGCAATTATCGAAAACTGCACCATCAGCTATAACGCTGCTGATTCATCCGGCGGCGGCATAGCCAGCAACAACTCCAGCCCGCAAATTCTGGACTGCATGATTATGAATAACAGCTCGCTATGTGTCCTAGTGGCCGCTATAGGAGGAGGTGGCATCGCCTGTGGGTATGGTGGTGTACCGCTTATCAGCGGCTGTATCATTACTGAAAATACCGCGAATTCCTATGCCGGTGGAATCGGCTGCTACCTCGCTGATGCGATGATTGAATATTGCGACATCAGCAATAACACTGGCGTCTTGGGTGGCGGATTAGGGATAGTGGCTTGTAGCCCGACTCTCTTCGGATGTACCATCACTGATAATATGGCGGCAAATGACGGCGGAGGAATGGAATTGGGCCAATCCGGAACCAGTCCCATTGTGGAGAACTGCACGATAAGCCGAAATGAAGCTCCTGGGTACGGCAGTCAGATTGACGTCTGGTACTATGCCTCACCTGATCTGATAAATACAGTTGTCGAGGGCAATAGTGCCAATGCCAGTATATATTTCCAGTATTCAACTGGTACGTTTTCCTATTGTGACTTCTACAACAGTGTCGGCGCAAACTTCAGCGGAGCTTTGCCGACAGGTTTGGGCGTAATCACCGGTCTAAACGCCAATAACGATCCCTGTGACGATTTCTGCAATATCTTCCTGGATCCGCTTTTCTACGCCACCGGTGGGGATTCGGCATTCTACTTGACAGCAGAATCTCCTTGTATAGATGCGGGTGATCCAACCTCCCCTCTCGATCCAGACAGCACAATTGCCGATATTGGCGCTTTCTACTTTGACCAGTTGGTTTGGGCAGACAATCCGGGTATAACTAATATGCCTGTAGAGTTTCGTTTGTATCCCGCTTATCCCAATCCCTTTAATCCCACAACCACCATCAGCTTCGATCTGCCAGTCGCAAGCTTGGTCGATCTGAAGGTGTTCGATATATATGGTCGCAATGTAGGGGCAGGTTTAAAACCTGCCCGATTCACCCCCGGCCACCACCAGATCACCTTCGATGGATCAGGATTGTCTTCAGGGATATACATCTACCGCTTAACCGCCGGCGACTTCACCGCCTCTGGTAAAATGGTACTGATGAAATAACCTTAAAAGCCTGTCATTCTGGCTTTGTCCTGAATCTGACAGGCTCTCCGAATGTAGGGGCAGACCCCTGTGTCTGCCCTTTTAATTCTGTGAAATCTGTGTAATACGTGGTTCATACACAAACAAAAAAAGACGCTCCCCCCTGCGCCTTTTCCTATATATCCCCGGTATCCCGTATATAATTCTATGCCACCATCACGCAGTTCCGTCCCTGCTCTTTCGCCGTGTAGAGTGCTTCATCCGCCAGCATGATCAGGTCTTTCTCTGTCTTCACCCGCGAATCCGGACAAAACGACAGCCCGATGGATATGCTCATGTTAAGGTCCAGCAGGTCTGCGCTGTCAACTCGGAAAACGGTCATGCTTTCCGTCGTTTTACGCAGTCGATTCGCCACGCATTCTGCACCGCGCTTGTCGGTCTCGGGTAAGATCAATAGAAATTCTTCGCCGCCGTACCTGCAGCAGATATCCACCTCCCTGATGGTGTTCTTTATCAGCGCCGCAAATTCTCGCAGCACTGCATCCCCCTGCAGGTGGCCGTATTTATCATTTATACGCTTGAAGTGGTCGATGTCAACTAAAACGCAGGATAGATTGCTGCGATAGCGTTTCGCCCGGGCGAATTCCCGTTTCAGCGCATCATGCATGTAATGCCGGTTGTAAACCTGCGTCAACTGATCGGTCACCGACAGCATGCGCAGCTCTTCGTTCTTCTGTTCCAACTGGTCCTGATACTTCTTCAGGCTGCTGTATTTTAAAGCCTTGGCGACCCGTAGTTTAAAATCCCGCGCATCGAACGGCTTGAAAATGCAATCCTCCGCCCCGCGCTCTAAAGCCTTCACGCCGAAAAGATCCCCAAATCCGGTAAAGGTTATCACCGGAACGTTCGGCATCTCCTTGGTCATGTGATCTACCAGTTCCAATCCATCCATGACTGGCATGGAAATGTCCGTAATGACCAGGTCGATGTTCTGAGAATTCAGCTTTTCCACAGCTTCCTGGCCGTTTTCAGCCAGCACCAGGGTGTAATCTTCCTGCGTGTTCAGTATCGAACTGATGACCTCCTGGGATTCCCAGGAATCATCTACAATCATGATGGAGTAATTCATCCGAAGTAACCTCGTAAACTACAAATTTGGAAGTATCCGAGTGGTTTTTGCGGATCCCCTATTCATCCTATCGTCAAAAATATAGGTAAGTGCGCTACAAATGTCAAGCTATTTCAAATTATTTTGACCCTATATGGCGCTTAGAAAGCTCCGCACGGTAATAAATAAGCATTTCGGGTAAACGATTTAAATGCGCTTGCGTAAAGGTGGTATTTTTCGTATAATATAGCCGTGCGAAACTCAAGGTTAATCACTTTATTTCTCTTGGTTGCAGTAGCCGGAGCAGCCTGCGCAAGTGAACCTGCCGCCGCTCGTGTCCAGGGTATGGGCGGCGCCGGCGCGGCGCTCCCTTTTGAAGCCGTGACCGTCTTCTATAATCCAGCCGGTATCTATCTCCAGGATCGCATCGCACTGGACCTGACCTTCAGGTTCGACGATATCGAATGGCCCGGCAACTGGGGGCTATCCTACCTGAAGTACCAGAGATCGTCAGGCCGGGGTGCCGGATTCGGGATATACCGGATGAAAACTTCCGATTCGTATGGTAGCGGCGATGCCATCGCCGCGCTCCTGGCAACGGTTTATAAGACTCCTATAGGCATACCGGTCGGCCTCTCTTTCAAATACATCAACGAAAACTGGAACGAAACTGGCCGGGAGGGCTATTTCACCAGTGATCTCGGAGTAATGAAACCTTTTGGTGGGTGGATTGCCGGTTTGACGTTCCAGAGCGTTACCAAGCCAGGCAGCAAGATATTCCCATACCGCCTGCTTCTGGGCATATCCCGCAGCTTGGGCGGCAAAATCACCGCCGCATTTCAGACCGGCGTGGATAGCTGGGATGACTTGAAAAACCTGCATCAGGCCGAATATCGCTTCGGATTGGAATTGCGAGCCTCAAAATCTCTCACACTGCAGGGCGGTCATGTGAAAACGACCGAGGAAGATTACTGGACGGGAGGTTTCGGGTTGGTAACCGGAGGTGGCTTAACCGGGGTCTACTTTGCCTATCACTGGTATCCGGAACTGGATGGCAGTGACCGCTCTTTCGTAAGTTACAGCTACTATCTGAAGTGAGATCTCCCCTTGCCCGAACTGCCCGAAGTTGAAACCATCGTCTACGAGCTGCGAAGACTGGTACTTGATCGATCCATTAGTGAAGCCAGATTATTTCGGGGGGATATACTTAAAAACTCTACATTGCGAGTGAACGAATTCGCTGTTTTTTTCCGCCATCGTTCTTTCAAATCCATCGAGCGGCATGGCAAATATATGCTCTTTTATCTGGACAACGGCAATCGGCTGCTGGCGCATTTAGGCATGACTGGCAAATTTGTCGTCAGCGCAGGAGACACGCCGCAGGATAAACACCTCTGCAGCCAGTTCATATTCGCAGATGGTGGCAGCATGGATCATATCGACGTCCGCCGTTTCGGACGGCTGGAATGCTATAAAGATGGTGAACGTATTCCCCTATTCGACATGCTGGGCGTAGATCCCCTGTCAGAAGAGTTCCATGCGGATAGCTTGAAACGTATAACCCATGGGAAGGACGGTAAAACACCCCGGAAGCGCGCCATCCACACGCTGCTGATGGATCAAACCCTGATCGCAGGAATTGGCAACATTTACGCTTCCGAAGCTCTCTTTCGCGCTGGTGTCAGACCTACCCGCCCTGCCGGCAAATTGAAGTGGAAAGAATTTCAGCCCTTAGCCGACGCCATCAGAGCCGTGCTCCTCGACTCCATCGAATTGGGAGGAACAACCATCAGCAACTACCGCCGCGTCGATGACAAACCGGGCAATTTCAAGAATATGCTGAAGGTCTACGGCCGAGCAGGAGAACCCTGCCGAAACTGCAGTTCCCAGATTAATAAAATCACTCTAAACGCCCGCAGCGCCTTCTTCTGCCCCCAGTGCCAGCGGTAAGGCAAAAAGCCTATCAAAAGTGCCGTTGAGTCCCTGTACTCGACGGTATAAATGGCTGTCGACTGCCTGGATGTCTCACAGCTCTTCTGTGGGTCTTTCAGTTTACAAAAGCGTAGCTTTTGT
>CBDUWK010000245.1:0-4517 GCA_965370905.1 uncultured bacterium
GTACAACGGCTCTTATGAATGCCCCGTTCCACCGAACTCGGATGAGCGTGGAGATATACATCTCTGGGGAGCTGTTGCTGAGCGCCGCAGAGGTTATGTCCACCGTTCAAATCACGGTGGTACCGGATATGGCAAAGATTACCACCACGATCAGCGTTTTCGAACGCAGGCACCGCCTTATGGCATTCTAGCACGGCACATTCCCTATCTTTATCCAACTGAGGTGGATTTCGGAGAAGTTCAAACATACACTACAGACACAATTAATGTCACATTAGTAAACCTTGGAGGTACATACATAGATGTCGATTCTGCATATACAAGTGGTAGTTTGGCACTAAGTATTGCTCCTTATGATTCTAACACTATAGTACCGGGTGATAGTGCGATTCTCATAGTAAGATTCAGGCCTATCGCTGTTGGACTCTATCAAGATACACTGAAAATTGATTTGTATTATGGAGAAGGCTTTGAAGTACCTTTAAGCGGTTCAGGTGCAGAACTTGGCATTGAATTTGGGGATGCGATTCCAGAAAAACATGATTTATCTATCTATCCCAATCCGTTCAATAACCAATTACAAATTACATTTGGTCAATTCAACAGACCTGTAGACTTAACAATCTATGATATTTCAGGTAGGATTGTCAAAAAAGTAAATTCGATGCAGTTGGGAGGGCAGCAAAATTCCTTTAGCTGGCAGCCTGAGAACCTATCTGGAGGCATTTACATAATTTCATTGGAAACATCCGGATCCACTCATCTGGAAAAAGTAGTCTACCTGAAATAAAAGGTAACGCAACAAAAACTAACCGATCAGATGATAGAGGAGAGACTGATGAAAAGCTTGAAAGCTCTGGTAACGATTTTGGCGCTCCTGGCGTTTTCGATCACAGCAATAGCCCAGAACAATTACCTGGAAAACTACCAGTGGCCGGATGAACAGCCGCTCCCAAAATGGAAGACCCCGGAAGAGAAACTGGTTCCTCAAGAACCGACAGATGAGGTTACACCTCCACCGACTGAACCCGTACGTGCGGTAGCTGAATTCGAACCGCAAGAAGGTATCCAGGTCGTCTATCCTTATGGGAGCACCAATTGGAATGACATCTTCGTGGAGATTGTGCGTGAATGCCAGGAGGTGGGTGTAGTATACGTTGTGGTCCCCGGCACTGCCGCTCTGAGCACATGCACCAACCTGCTCTCGTTTAACGGAGTTCCACTGGACAACATCGAGTTCATTTTTCATGCCATAGATGGCAACTGGTCGCGCGACTATGGCCCCCATTTCGTATGGGGTGAGACTTCAGGTGAAATCGCATTAGTTGACTGGCAGTACTATGACAGCCGCCCAAATGATGATGAAATTCCGGATTACATGGCAGATATCTGGCATATGAATTTCTACGAAACAGCTCTGTACCACGAAGGTGGCAACTACATGTCCGATGGGCATGGCACAGTAATGTGCTCCGACGTGTTATATAACGACAATCCCTGGCTTACCCATGAGCAATGCGAACAGGAGGTTATCGATTATTACGGCGCTAACGAAGTTTACGTGTACGAGAGTATTATCTGGGATATGACCGGCCACATCGATCTCTGGGGGAAGATGGTAAATGACAGCACCATCTTAGTGGCGCAGATGCAACCGGACGATCCCAATTACAACCTGGTTGAACAACACGCAGCTCGGATGGGAATGGTTCAGACTGTTTATGGGACGGCCTTCAATATCGTGCGCGTGCCCATGCCGGCCTCCTATACCTGGCCCTGGCACTATTACAAAAGCTACATAAACAGCGTGATCTTTAATGGTAAAGTGCTGGTACCGATTGCTGAAGATAATCCCACCATGAACCAGGAAGCGCTGGATGCATATCAATCAGCCATGCCGGATTACGAGATCGTCGGGATATATTGCGACGCCATATGTCCTGCGGGGGGCGCTATTCACTGCACTACCATCGGCATCGCTGACCATATCGAGGATTATGTATACGACGCCACGGTCACCGCCACACCGGTCTCTGCACCAGTACAAATTCCGGCTGAAGGCGGATCGTTCGATTTTGACATAGAACTGATAAACAACGAAACTGACAGCATTTTCACTGAACTATGGTCCAATATCACTTCCCCCTCGGGTGACACATCCGGAGTAATTCTGGATAGCAGTTTGGCGCTGTCCGGCAGCGAAACTGTACTTCTAACTTTGACACAAGAGATACCCGCTGGTGCTCCGGAAGGAACTTATACGTACACGGTCTTCACTGGTGAACGTCTGCCGCGTGTGCTGAACGACGAATCTTCCTTCACGTTCGAGAAGCTGGACGTAGTCGGCATTATTTCTGAAGACCCTGAATCCCTACTATCCGACCTGGTTCTGCTGGAAGCCTATCCAAATCCATTCAATCCCATTACCAACATCACCTTTAACCTGCCTGAAGAAGGGTACGTAGAACTAACAGTCTACAATACAAACGGGATCAGAGTTGCCGAATTGGCAACAGGTTATATGGAAACAGGCACCCATCAAGCAATTTTCGACGCCTCAGATTTAGCCAGCGGAATTTATCTCGTTAAACTGCAATGTGCGGGCAATACTGCAATGCAGAAATTAGTTCTTGTGAAGTAGTTTCTCCAGCGAGATTCAATTGAGAGAGAAAGGCGCACAGAGGTGCGCCCTATAAGATTTATAAATGATTTCCTCTAACAATAGCAGTAATATCGGTTTTATTAGCATCGTTTCCATAAAAAACCATCTGCTGTGTTCGCAATTACTTGACATTCCTAAAATATTTGCGTATATTATAACGACATGCGATTCAAAGGGAGCCCCACCATGAATACAATATCTAAAATTTTACTCCTCTCCTTTTTACTTTCCGTTCTGACTGTGTCGAACTTGCGAGCTGATGATACCTCTATCTACAAAATCGATCTGAGTGGAGGCAGATCCGCCGTGCCCCTCGTGGAAGCCGGTATTTACGTATTGGAAGTCATCCCCGACGAGTATGCGCTTGTGGAAATGACTCTCAACCAGATGACCGAGCTTATTCATCGGGGTTACACAGTCGAATATGTCGCTAAAACTTTGCGGGAATATCGCGCTATAGACGAGACGGATGAATATCAAACCTACGCTTCCATGACCGCGAGGCTTCAGTCCTGGGCGAATGAAAATCCCGACATCGCCGCTCTCTATGATTTGGCAACGACCCCGAACAACCACCACGTTTGGGGGATGAAGGTTTCCAACAATCCTCTGCTGGAAGAAGACGAACCGGTCTGTTATTTTGTCGGCTGCCATCACGGAGATGAGAAACTCTCTGCGGAAGTACCGATGTATTTCCTGGGATACATATTCAATAATTACGGCGTCGATCCTGCCGTAACTTACTGGGTGGAAAACAGAGAAATCTGGGTCCTGCCAATGCTCAATCCCGATGGCTTCGAGAGCAATTCCAGGTACAATGCCAACGGAGTGGACCTCAACCGCAACTATTCGTTTCACTGGGGAGAATCTGCTTACAATTATGGGCCCTATCCTTTCTCCGAGGTGGAATCTCAGGTGGTGCGCGATCTGAACCTGACGCACCATTTCACGACCAGCCATTCCTACCACTGCTCTGGTGAAATAATACTATACCCTTTCGCATGGGCTGCCAATCATCCCTCGCCGGATGATATACTCTACCAGGAAGTAGTCAATGCCATGGCTGCAACTTCCGGGTATTCTCCCCTGTTGTCAGGAAATCTCTATCCGCATGGGGGTGAGCAAAACGACTACTTGTACGGAGAAAAGGGTGCAATTGCGGTTACGTCTGAGTTATCGTATTTAGGAGGCAATCCATCCTACGCGCAGATAGAGCAGGTTTGTCTGGACAATCTACCCGGCGACCTGTATTTATTGGAACGAGCGGGAGGAGCACAAATTACCGGCCACATCACAGATGCCGGCAGCGGTGAACCTTTAGTAGCACAATACAAGATACTGGAACTCTGGGACCCCAATGAAATTTATCCCCGCTACAGTGAACCGGAATACGGGCGTTATCGCCATTTGGTTGTTCCCGGAACATGGACTCTGGAAGTCACTAAATATGGCTATCTCACGCAGACAATAACAGGTATCATAGTCAATGCAGGCGAGCCATCAATTGCAGACGTCGAGTTGATTTTTGTGGGTTATCCTGAAGTTAACATCACACTGGAACCGGTAAATCCGCCGATCATAATTCCGGCAACCGGAGGGACGGTCGAATACGAGATGAACGTGATCAATGCTTCAGGAGAATCCCAGATAACAGACCTGTGGATCGACGTCACTCTGCCGGGAGGCACAGTTTACGGTCCCCTCGCTTTAAGAAGAGATTTAAGCATTCCCGCCGGTTTTAGCGCAATGCGGATGTTGTCTCAATATATTCCTCTGCATGCGCCTGAAGGACAATATACCATGAATGGTTACGTAGGAGATTACGATTCGAGTGTAATCTGGGATGAGGATCATT
>CBDUWK010000246.1:0-4506 GCA_965370905.1 uncultured bacterium
ACTTTAATTTGGAGGAATACGTGACCAAAAAATTGACTTTCAACCAGCAGCTAAACAGCTTCCCTAATGCCTTTTGGGTTGCCAATATCATGGAGTTGATCGAGAGGCTGGCTTACTTTGGTGTGCGCGCCGTGGTGGGATTGTACATCGTGGATGCGGCGGTGCGGGGCGGCTTAGAACTGACCCACGCGCAGCGAGGCTTGATATTTACTGTCTGGGCGCTGTTCCAGACTCTGCTGCCCATGTTTACCGGTGCATATTCCGACCGTTACGGATACAAGAAGAGCCTCTATATCGCCTTTGGCATTAATACGGTGGCATATATCCTTATGGGTTTAGCAAACAGCTACATTCCCTTCTTCGCGGCTACATTGCTGCTGGCGACCGGTACGGCGATTTTCAAACCGCCACTTCACGGCACTCTGGCGCATACGGTCAAGGATGAGAACTCATCGGTCGGCTGGGGGATGTTCTATATGCTGGTCAACATAGGCGGATTCCTGGGGCCATTTATCGCCGGCATCTGTCGGGTGATAGCCTGGGAATGGGTGTTCTACGTATCGGCTGGAATTATAGCACTGAACTTCATACCCACGATTTTCTTCCTCAAGGATTACTCGGTAGAAGTGCGCAAATCCAAGGGCGATGTACCTGAGACCGGTCCAGTCGGCACGTTTATCAATGGAATCATGACGCTGGTCAAGGATGTACGCTTCATGGTCTTCCTGCTGATCTTCTCCGGCTTCTGGTTGATGTTTATGCAGCTCTTCGATACGCTTCCTATCTACATAGACGAGTGGGCGGACACGTCCAGAGAAGCAGCCTGGTTCGCAAATAACTTAACTCTGGGGGGGATAGACACAGTAGGATGGATTGCGGTTGCTATCATGTTGGTGGTCACGCTGTATGCCTTAGTGCGAGGTAAGAAAGTGCTATCTATCATGGCTGGATTGGGAGTTCTAATAGCATATACGCTCAAATTAGGTATATCCCAGATGGTGGAATCAGCCGCCCTGGAGAATGTGATTAAACCGGAATTCATGGTCAATATAGATGCCGGCGCAATCGTTTTCCTGATGTTGGGAATCGCGGTGATCACTGGCAAGATGAAGCCGATTATCGCCATGATTGTGGGTATGCTGATTTCAACGGCGGGTATTATGGCTTGCGGCAGTTTTCAGGTGGGCTGGATGGTAGCGTTCGCGATCTTCGTTTTCGCCATCGGGGAGATGGGCTGCAGCCCCAAGTTCAGCGAATACATCGGGTTGATGGCTCCACCGGAAAAGAAGGCGATCTACATGGGCTATTCGAACATTCCCTTCGCTATCGGCTGGACGGCAGCGGGAGCTCTGTCAGGATGGGCTTACGGGAAATTTTCGGACAAATTCATGTTCGCCAAGGATTACATGGTCGACAAGTTAAGCATGGATTCTGAGACGGTGATGGGGTTGGCAAAGTTAGACGTCATGCCTACCCTGGCTGGTAAACTGGGCATAACCGAATTAGAAGCGACCAAGGTGCTCTGGGATACCTACAATCCCTGGATCATGTGGTGGATCTTCGCCGGAATAGGCCTGGTGGCAACGGTGGCGATGGTATTTTACCACTTCTGGCTGGAGGCCGATAAGAAGAAGACGGCAGCCGCGGGAGAAGTGGCTGGAGAAGCGGCGGCTTAACCTGTTGCTGGATAACAAATAAAGGGCGCAAGTGATTGCGCCCTTTTAGTCTTTATACAAAGATGATACAAGGGCGTGTTAATACGCCCTTATTATTTTACTACTTCATCAGTACCATTTTACCGGAAGCGATTTGCTGTCCGGAAGAGAGGCGATAGACGTAGACGCCTGAAGCCAGACCGGAAGCATCGAAGTTGACTTCGTGTGATCCTGCGTCGCGGTAACCGTCAACCAGGATAGCTACTTCACATCCGGAGAGATCGTAAACGGATAGCTTCACACGATCTGCATTAGCCAGCGTGTATCTGATAGTTGTGGCCGGGTTGAAAGGATTGGGATAAGCGCCAATCAGGGCGAATTCGTCCGGCGTTAAATCCTGATTAGCGAGCAGTTCATCACCGAAGGGATCGCCCCAATTATTCCAGTTGCCGACCCAGGAATCGTGACCGGTTGCCAGCTTCTCGAATGGAAAAGAATCGCTGAACCAGACTGTATCGGGATACATCCCCAGATTGGCGACATACAGATATTCTCCGGCCATCGCCGTTCCCGGGATATTCTGGGCGCGATACCATCCCCTCGTGCCCGGGGGCAGATTACCGGTGGCTGGACCCATGAGTGGATCGGAGGTAAACCCCATCGGATCGACATACTCTATCCATACCTCCACCGGTTCGCTTGAGGTCTCATTGTTGGTAATGAAGAGGTAGAACTCGAAACTACCTCCGCTTGCCGGTATCTGTATGTTTTGCAGAAATGGTATCAGGGTTAGTTCGAGATCGGGTAGTGGTGGCGGTCCGCCGACCGGGTCGATCCGCAGACCCATTTGATCGTCCGGCTCATAGGGACCGGATCCATTGTAAGTCCCCTGGATGCCTTCCGTACCGGTGGAGTTCTCCACCCCGACCGTTGCTGAGGGGAATGGAGACATTGTCCCTTCTTCGATGACTCTATACATGAAATCGATGGTCCCGTCAGGGTAGAGAATCAGCTCAAAAGTGAACCATTCACCCGTAATTGACGATCCGTAGTGCGCACAGCTATCCCATTCCGCCACGAAAAAGTCTCCACCAGGATCAGCATAGTACCAGATCGAACCATAGTTCGAACCAGAGACGTTCATGTCGTCCCAGTAGGGAGCCACCAGGTTGTTGGGTTCTGCTGCAGTTGGGATGGCATAGTTGGTGTACGATGTGGTGGTTGACGTGAAAGAGGCGAAGCCGTTGGAGCAGAGCCGTATGGTGTTGTGTGTCGCCCCATCGTACCACGGGAACTCAAATCCGATTGGGAACGGACCTACATTCTGGTCATCGAGGGTGATGCCTGAGTTGGTCCCGGGCAGGGCGCCAGGGTGCGCCGGGTTGATTTCGACCCAGTCGTAGGGGATCACTCCAATGTCATCAGTGCTCATGCTGGTTCGAACGATCTGCCCCGCTTTCGCTGAATTTTCAGCCGCGGCTATCATCTCCTTTTCCTTGTCCACGTTCGCATAAGAGAACGTTGCCATAATGATGAAAGCGGTGCAGAGCAGGAAAATTGGTAAAAGTTTTCTCATACTACCTCCTTAACTGATTTTAGATTGAGGATTACATTTACTCTATTCTTTGTGATCTTCCTATTCAATAATTCTCGCCAATAAACAGAACAGGGCAGATGATTCTGCCCCGTTCCGTTGTTCCATTTCTATCAGTGCTATGTGAGCGTGGCAGAAAACAGGTTTTTTACGGCAGGGGAACTTCTGTTTCAATAGCTCCCCTGCGGGTTATCCTTGGATATAATATCCTATTATTTCCAACTTCTTTGCTGAAAAGAAGTATTTACTACTTCATCAGCACCATCTTGCCGGAAGCGACCTGTTGTCCGGAGGAGAGGCGATAGACGTAAACGCCTGATGCCAGGCCGGAAGCGTCGAAGTTAACTTCGTGCGCGCCGGCGTCGCGGTAACCGTCAACCAGCGTGGCGACCTGACGACCGGAGAGATCGTAAACAGATAGCTTCACGAGGTCTGAATTATCCAGCGTGTAACTTATGGTTGCGCTGGGGTTGAAGGGGTTGGGATAACTACCCAGCAGAGCGAATTCACTGACTACTGTTGCGCCGAAATCGATGCCTTCAAAAAGCTGATCCAGGGGATCGCCCTCAATTTCCCAGAGAGCGTAACCGCTGCCATCGTCATTAATAGACTTTGAGAAGGGGAAGCTGTCCGAAGCCCAGGCATTTTGAGTGGCTAAATCGCCGACTAACCAAATCATTTCGTAGTCCCCCGGAGGCCAGCTGCCTGGGATGCCCCAATACATATTATCACGATCAATGATGTGGCCAGCAGGGAAAGTTAAATTACGGTTGGGTACCCCGGGTGGTGTTATCTGCGGAGGGATCTCCACCCAGAGATCGAAATTGACAGGGAAAGTTTCGTTGTTCTGAATAAACGCGTCCATGTTGATGGCGCCACCACCGGCTGGTACCGGAGATCCGAAATTGTAGGTAAGGGTGACAGTAAAGTTCGCAGCACCTCCGCCATAGCCATCGTCGTAACGCCAGAAGACTCCATTGGATGCGTAGGCGGCTGAATGCCACAGATCAGCACCATCGTGAGTCAAGCCTTCTCCATAAGCCTCCGGACAGGCGAATTGGTCGACGAGAGTAACAGTAGTACCGGAAATATCTAATTGTTTGATGCTATTGTCGACGTTGTCCACTACAATTAGGTTGGATCCAGTTGGTGCACTACCATTCCAATCGCCACCCATGTACCAACCGACCACACTGCCAGTATTCGTGGAAGCTATCGGAGTCATGGTATTGTCCACCTTCCATAACTCTGTAACTC
>CBDUWK010000247.1:0-4502 GCA_965370905.1 uncultured bacterium
ACACCTCCGAAATCATGCACCAGTTTTTTTGCTTGCCGCAGCCTTTTGTGATTATAATCGAAGCCAAATACTTTTTGTACTCTGGGCTTCATTTTAGCCGTCCAATAACCATCTCCACAAGCAATATCCAATAGTGTTTCATCACCTTTCAAATTGAGGTACTTCATCAATAGGTTAAACTCCAGGCGCCTCGACACGTTTAAACCATTGAGAGGGATATGAATTGTCTTTCCTAATATCGTCCTTTCCATATTTATTTACTTCAAATCGATGCTTAAATGATCCTCATGCCACTTCCAGTATAACTTTAACTTATCTTCGATTATCACTGAATTCAAAGTGCTTTTAACAGGTGTTTCTACACCTTTATCACTCCCAACGAATAAGTTGACTATATCGACAGGTAGCGGCGTCTTGCACTTTTCGACTAACACCGGGGCTTCCTGGTACTTTCCATAAGATGGCGCTACCCAGCCTTGCCAGTCTGCTTCCTTCTCTCCCTTAATAATCTCGACATCAACATCGCAACTGATCCGGATCGTCTGAGATACTGTGAAGTTTTCGCAATTCCATTTGCCAGTATCTTTTTCCGATAACATAGCATCCCAGCAACTATCAGCATGAAAGAAGGCTTCCACCAAATGCTCTCCCGCTCCTTCCAGATGGTCTATTACCACCAGAAAGAGGGGTTGGTTTGTCAACCAGATCAAGGCGCGGCGATGAATCACAGGAGATCTTAAGCTTGTGTATCCATCATGCTCAGCGCAGACCAGAACTCCACCCTCGAATTCTTCTCTTTGAATAAGCTTTGCGTGCGCTCCTCGCCCAAAAGAGAAGGATCCATCCACTTCAGAGCTATCCACACCGTCAACACGAATAGTATTGTGTGCTGCAGTGGATCGCGCAAAAGCGCGAGCTGCTTCATCGACATAGCTGAATCCGCCCGGATCGACTAAAAATCGCTGGCCTGAGAAATGCATTTCCAACGAAAGGCTGTCAGCATGTCCGTGATGCGACATCCCCGGCAGTCCGAAGGGGCCGGCATCAAAGATCAGCAGACCCTCAGTTTTGTTTCGGATGATGTGGTATCCACCTGCGCTGAGTTTAGTGGTATCAGCGTCTCCAAGTGTCTTCGCTCCTGGAAATTCGTTCGATCCCCCAAGTAAATAGGCCAGATGCAAACTTCTACTTGGGATTACCTCAGACTGCGACAGGATTGCCCCTAATTCAGCAAAAGCTCGTCCTTCTCTCTCTTCCCTGTTGTTTCCGGACTGGCGATCGCTGTCACCCAGTGCGGGGAAACAATCATCGTTTAGCTTGATTCCATTCGCAACAACTGCCATTTTGGCCAATCTACTCACAAAGGCATCGGGAAAGCGCTCCTCTTGTTTATGCGCCAATACCCATGCTTTTAAGAAGTTCGTGCCTGTGATAAGGTGGTAGTTGGTGCAGAGTTCTGCGTGCATTCCGTCAGGCAGAACTTGACTCAGCATCTCTTTTTCCAGTATTGAGACTCCGAGCTTAACCCAATTCTCGGATTGCCAATAACCCTGAAGACATTTCCCGGCATAGTATAACGCAAGTCCCTCATAGACTAAATGGTTGCCCGCACGAGCGCGCTTTGCCTGGATAGTCCATGCTGCGTTTAGAATGCTGCACAACCCGGCTTTAAAGGCTTCTCTGCAGAGCTTCTCTTGTAAAAGAGCGAGTGTTTCGATTAGATTTAAAACTCTAATGGCTTCGTCCACCGAATCAAAACAATCATTTCGGGAACGTATATCGTGCCAGTTAATCAGACATTTTTCGATGAAATCAACATAACTATCGTTAATCCCATCGAGCGAATTTCCCCAAGCTATTGGCCTGAGAAAATCCAACCGCATCAGAAGGCGGTGCGCGTAAACCGCTTCTGCGTTCAATGTGCCCGAGATATTGAACTCTATTTTTTGCCTTCCAAAACCTGGCACTTCTGTCCACCCGGACAACACCTCCTCGGCCTCGGATCTTATTCTTACGTGTTCTTCCGGATAGGACTCCAAAATCCTCTTCGCATCAGCACCATTGAGGTTGAAATGTACAGAATCAGTATCCTCAATCCAAGTTTCCTCTACCTGTAGATTACGCTTTCTAAATCCGGCAGTTGAATATCTCCTGCAGAAGAGTTTGATTCGCCACAGAACCGCCTCGAATAGTTGTATGGGGGATCTCCCTTTAATATTCAAGCACGACAAATCCTACCTCTGAATTTCTGCGTGATCTGATACCTTGTCAGCTTTTCCTCTCAAAAGATTATCATATAAAATAAGTAACTGATCAGTGATCTTATCCCATGAATGCTGGAAAGCGTGTTTTATCATGTACTGACGATCCCACTTGTTTTGCAGAGCCGAATCGATCTCTTCTGCCAGAGATTCTGGCGTTATATCAGCGGGAACAATTCGTCCCAACTTGGGATCCTGAAGGGCTTCCGGAATACCTCCGACAGCCGTGGCCAACACCGAGGCACCGCAGGCTAAAGACTCAAAAATCACTGTAGGCCACCCTTCTTTAGTACTCACCAAGCACAACAGCGCTGCACCAGCCAGCAATTTTGGCACTTCCTGGCGTGAAATCATACCCAGAAAACGTACTCGATTACCAATTCCCAATTGACTGACTAAAGTTTGGTATTCCTTCTTTCTTCTGCCATCGCCAGCTATGTCCAGTTTTATTTCAGAGTCACATAAAGCAACAGCACGGATTAGCAGGTCTACCCTCTTTACATCATCGAGTCTGCCCAAAAATACTATCTTATTTAAATCTCTTTCTAACGGTCCTACATCGCTGAACTGATCTCCGGGGAAACCGTTGGGTAGTGGGAAGATTTTCTCAGCTTCTGCTCCTAATCTCTCTAACTTATCTCCTAAAAATCGGCTAACAGGGACAAGCGCATCCGCTCTTTCAAACAAAGGTCCCAAAACGTTTTTCGCACTATTGGAGAGGGAATGAATGTCACTGCCATGCCCTGTAACTACAAGTGGAACAGTCTTTCCCTCAAGCCATAAAGCACAAGCAAGACCGTCGGGAAAGATCGTATGCGCGTGTACCACGTCAAACTTCGGAAGAGAAGCAGTTGCGAGGACATTGCTCAAGTTCTGTGCCGCCTGCCCAGTAAACCTATTAAGTAATAGGTTCCGCCTGAAGTAAATCCTAATTGGTTCCACTTCCCCCATCTTTAATAATTCCGGTCGAACTCGTTTCCTGTATCGGGAAAACCCACGAAAAACCTCACTTAATACCAACTCTTCCATCCTCACCGTTTTGTCTACGGGTACTACAGTAGAAACATCGCATTTCCCGGACAACGATATTACCTGTTCCGAAACGAAAGTGCCAAGATG
Organism: uncultured bacterium; assembly: GCA_965370905.1. Taxonomy (GTDB): domain Bacteria; phylum Electryoneota; class B3-LCP; order B3-LCP; family B3-LCP; genus JALGVT01. The sequence goes on from CBDUWK010000247.1 coordinate 3,381, forward strand.
CTGCCAGTCGGTGCGCGGCCACAGATGTGATACAACTAAAATCCTCAAAAATACTCCAAAATTTTCGGTATAAAATCTATCCGGTATAATTCGACAATAGTCAGCTTTCCGTTATATTATTATCGTCTTTCCAAACCCAAGAAAGCCCAATGGATAATACATCCACACACCCCCGTTCTAACGACCTGATGGCGTCTTCGGGCGTCGTTACTATCGGTTCTTCGTGCATGTTGAAACTGGTATTTATGAAAAGTGGTAATCCGGTTCGCTTCTCATATTCCTTTAATATTTTATAGTAAGACGGATTGGCCGATTTCTTCACCACCTGATAATCGGTATAATAATGCGGCATTTTATCGAAGTTCGAGTTAAAACTAAGAACTACTTTATCGACATGCTGTGGAGACACCCCCGCAATCCGAAGCACCTCTACAATAGATTTGAAGGGAAACCCGCAATGATACTTTATACGTGACATCCTCTCTTCCGCTACAGAGGCGGCAATCTTACCTTCAACTAATAGTGTGGCGGTAGCATCATGCAATATGTTTAAACCGAGGATAACCATTCTTTTCTCCGTTCCCACGGTGTTATCGTTAATTCTATTCCGTTGTTCGAACTATGTTAATATAATTAGATATACGAGCACTAATTCAAGTTTAAATATGAAACCTAAACCGTCAGTATCCCCCTTATTACGCCTACGCGGTAAATAGCTGCCGCTAGCGCCCAGAAAGTGAATGGCAGGGGATAATATGTCCAGGAATCGATATAAACCGTTGAAATTACATAAACGAAGACAATGCCGCAAAAACCCAAAGCCACGGATTCCCAGAACTTATCGTCGATTGCCTTCAGGAATCTGCGCACGAAGCGGTAAACCTGAATATACAGAAGCAAGAACAGGGCCAGTCCCACGAATCCAAGTTCAAGAGTTGTGTAAGCATATCCGGTTACGTTTTTAAATAGACTCGGATTTTCTACTAATAACGAGTTAGGATTGTCCGTGAGCGACACTGGAGTGATGGTTCCAGGACCGCGCCCAATCAACATTTCAACCGGCGTTCTAAGGTGTGTTTTAACTATCTCGAAAGCTTGTAATCGCCCCATTCCTGCATCCGC
>CBDUWK010000248.1:0-4498 GCA_965370905.1 uncultured bacterium
ATTGATTGGGGAGCGGGAAACACTGACGTGATAACACAAAATCTCCGGGTAGGGCTTGCCTATCACCAGAAGGTGCCAAAGTGGAAAAGTGAATTCATTTTCGAACGAGTGAGCAACACTCGTTACCAGGATGACGGTAGAATGGGTTTGGAATACATCTGGGACAGAACTCTATTCTTCCGGTTCGGATTTTCCAGACTTGACTGGGGGAAATTAATCACTGGTATCTGGGATGACGTGGACTTCAGCGCATGGAACGTTGGATTTGGTCTAAGATATTGGCGCCTGGAATGTGATTACGCCTTCATGAAAGTTGAACTGAGCAACGCACATAGGTTATCCATAGGTTATCATTTCTGATGACATTTTCCAGGGGAAATAGCACACCATCCAATATTAAGCAGAAAACAGAATGAAGAAGTTATCTTTAGAAATCATCTCCCTAGTTATAATTTTAATCGCAGGGTTTACAATTCTGGGTTGCGTGAGTGAACAGGTGGCTGTCGACCTTTCCCCTCCTGACGCGGTTCAAATTACACCGCGCAGCGCCGATACAGTTTATTTCGAACAGGGCATAGATGCCGTTCCCGAGGGCGATTATATCTACCTTAGTTGGTATCAATCCCAGGCGGACGATTTGGAGGGTTATCGTGTTTACAGGATAGCCCACGAGGAGGACGCTGAAAGAATTCTAATTGTGGAGCTGGATCCCGAAATCACTGAATATGAAGACCACGATCCCGTTTTGGCTCCCGATCAGAGCACTGGATTATCGACTGGATTTTCTTATTGGGTAACGGCTTATGATGAAAGCGGCAATGAGAGTGTCTTCTCTGAAGAAGCCCTGTATAAGCTTATGACTAAACCTAACCTGACAGAACCTCAGCAACAAGGCGAAAACCTCAGCTTTTCATGGACCTATGAACAGCTTGATCAGGTGGATTATTTCGTAGTTAAACTCTACCAAATGGTTGGTGGAGTTCGGAATCCAACATGGTCTGCAACTTTGAGTATATTTTTTCCACTTGAAGTCGTCTGCACTGAACCGCTCAGCGATGGAGTATATCAATACCAGGTTGACGTGGTGGGTGTAACCTCATCTGGATGGCTCTGGTCTACCGGTAGCGAGATGGTTTACCAATTTGATATCCCCTAGTATTGTTTAGCAAATTGATAATAATAAAATAATCTTAGCTGGAATTATGATGAAAAGAATGCCACTAATTCTGATCGCACTTATCCTGATCGTTTCTTGCCCAGCGTGGGCTGAAAATACGCCGGTGAACCTTCCCAGAAACGTAGAACCGGGCGCACAATATTACATCGGCGATGAGAATCAGTTGATGATGATGGTCAACGTATGGGGCCGAGTCGAAAAACCCGGGCAATATTTTGTACCTTCTGATACGGATCTGATCACCCTTATTTCAGTTGCTGGTGGTCCTGCTAGTAAAAGCAGACTCGATAACGTGAGGTTGGTGCGCGCTGGCAGTACGGGTTCGGACGTGGTGGAAGTGAACATAAAGAAGTTCCTTAAGACCGGCGACAAGAACTTAATCCCCGACCTTCGGCCCGAGGATACCATAATTGTCTCCGGATCCATGTGGTATGTTTTCAGCGCTGTCGTGCAAGTTGTAGCGCAGTTGGCAATCGTTGCCAATGTCTACTATCTCGCTACCCTGGCAAGTAAAAAGTAATTATTCCTGCCATATAACCTTACTATCGCAAGTCTCCCGCACTTCGTCCTGAATAATCGGGGCGAGGATATCGGGGAACGTTTCCATCAGCCTTTGAGTATAATCGGGCAAAACAGGGAGTTGTTTTGCCCTTTGCTTTATTACCTCTCCCTGTATTCCAATCCCTGATTAAATAAAAAATAATTGAGGCGATCATGCGGACCATATCAATTCCTGTTTTTATCCTGATAGCATCTCACCTTGTATTTGCCCAGGATGGACCTGCGAAAACTGTTACGGTGAGGGGCGAGGCGACAATTTTCGAAGGAGATATACCCGCGGCTCGTGAGGAAGCGCTGATAGATGCGCAGCGTAATGCCCTGGAACAGGTGCTGGGTGTACAGATTAAATCCGAGACAGCTATACAGGATTTTATGCTGGCTGACGACACCATCCTGAGCATGATTTCCGGCTATGTCAAGGAGAGTAAGATCATATCCGAGAAGCAGGAACATGAATTCTTAGTCCTTGAGGTTGAATGCCGCATTGTGGAGGAAATAAGTGAAGAGGAAGCGCAAAAACTCATGCGTAATTTCTCCTGCGTCGTGGGTTTCACTACCAATATCGATGATAAGAAGGTTGAGAACGACAATCGTTTAACCCATAAATTGATATCCGATCTCGTCAAAGCGGATTACGACGTTCGCGACGCTTCGCAGCTTCTTTCACTCGAAGGATTCAGCGCGCGCTTTTCCAAAGCCGCGGAGTTACAGGACGTGAATTCCGCCCGGTGGATCGGTCGGAAGCTATTGTCAAACGTGGTGATCATCGGTAATGCCAAATTGAAGCTGAAGGAGAAAAAAGAGGTCAGCGGCTTTGCGGGGACTGTCGGCGTATATATTTATGACTGCTGGTTGGATGCCAGGGCCATTGAAGCAGAGTCCGGACAGATTATAGCTCAATATGCAGCCCCCTTAGAGGGCGTTCAAGGAACTGGCAATAATGAGGAAGAGGCGGTTACGGACGCAATAAAAAAAGCCGAGAAAGCTTTCAGTAAAGACTTGTTGACGCAGCTAACCGTTTACGCAGGAAAGAAAAGCCGACCTATAACGGTTCAGGTTGAGGGTATTCCCACTTACGAAGATTTTCTTCAAATCAAGCAGTTCCTCAACAACATCCGCTTCCGGGATTCCGAAGTATCCGACGTGGGATTTGAGAAGGGAAAAACCTCGACGTTCAGGTTCAATTACTCCGAGAAGATAAACCTTGTTGCCTTGAAGATAGAGCACCTTCCCAATTTATCGGTATTGGACCGGACGGAAAACGGAGTAACCTGTCGATTTTTCCGAGCGGAGTAGAGCAATACCTGTAAAGAAAATCCACCTTGAGTTGTTTTTTAGATGGAAGAAGAGTTCAAATGCTTAAACCTCGTAATATTTTCAGTATAGCCATATTAATTTCCTTTATCTCAGGGGTAGCACCGGTTTGTCTGGCACAAGATACCCAGGTGAAATATCAGCGGAAATCAATTTCGTACGTTGACGCTATACTACCTGTCGGTTCGGACGTCCGTCTGAGTGGGGAGCAGGAAAAGTATCTCCTCCGTGTAATAAAGAATGAGATAGAAATGTCCCGTTTCGATTACAATTCACTGCCGGAAAACCTGCTGACTACTTTTAAAAGAGAGATAAAAACTCGCAATGTTCACAGTATTGACCAACTGGCCGAAACTATGAATAATGTGTTAGTACCGGAAATAATGCGCATTGTAGATGTGGCCAAAGAGATGAGACCGCAAGGTTTGGTAAGCGAAGCCGAACAGCATTCATTCGTGGTAGAAAAGGCCAAAGAGACGGGGATAACCGTGGAGGATTTGGAGGCGGTTATGAATTCCGCCTATATTTATATCCCAGTCATTTCAAAAGCTGTGTTAAAGCAGGATACTGACAATAATACTGCCGCAGCCACGCTTGAAGGCGGTATAATCTGGTACTCAATTAAAACAGACAATATTACGACGAGTGTGAAATTGTTGATAAAAACGGAAGCTGAGGGTATGGGTTATGCCAAATTGGATGGGAAATTTTCTCACGAAGGCAGACAACTGAACGGTATGCAGTACGCTTTTTTTACCGCAGCTAAAACCCTCGCCAAAAATCTTAAGATCGCTACTCAGGAAATTCCTGAATTCCAACTCACCAATCCGCTGGCAAATACGGGTTCGGGATGGGTTGAGTTCGCCCTGGGAGAAAAAGAAGATATCTGCGTGGATGATAAATTTATTATTGCCGAGTATTATGAAGAGGCAGATGGATCGCTGACACAGAAAAAGCTGGGAATGGTGCGCGTATCGAAAGTGGCGGACAACCGTTCAAAGCGTGCCGACTCGAAAGCACGTGTGGTCATCGGAGGCGGCTACGACCGCGGTATGATGGCGCTTGAGCATCCGCGACTGCCGATAGACTTGTCCTTTAGATTCATAATGATACCCTTCAACGTTGATTCTGGTAGATATGAAAGCAATGTATCCGGTGGTGAGCTTGATCCACTGATATTTGAAGAGGACCTTAGCGGGTTGATGCCTGGAATGCAGTTACTTTTCAACTACAATCTTGCCCGTTCAACGAATGTCTCACAGTTGTTCGTGCTGTTGTCAGGAGAATTAGCCCTGGGCACATTGAAAGATGGTAAGGCATATGATGATGATTTGCCATCGGGGCTCTATTGGGGAGCTGGATTCGGTCTGGCTAAAAAATTCTATTTCAATCGAGTCCATCTTGGTTTTGAAGCCATTGGAAAATATGTAAATTACAGCTTCAGTG
>CBDUWK010000249.1:0-4494 GCA_965370905.1 uncultured bacterium
ACGACTCTTTTTCTGGGCAAAGATTATCCTGACGGTATCTGTGCTCATACTCTTGATCGCTACCATCCATCCTCGTGAAATCCTCCATGCTTTTTCCGGAGCGAGGTACCCATTGGTGATTGTCAGTTTGATTTTAGTCGTTCCGAACCTGGGTCTCCGCGCTCTGAAATGGGGCTATATCCTGAGACAGGTCAAGCCTGATGCTGGCTTTATTGAGGTGTGGAAAAACCTCCTGATCGGCTTTACTTTTGCGGTGGTGACCCCGGGACAATTAGGTGAATTCGGCCGCGCTTTTTTCATTACCGGGAGACCACGGCTGGAGCTGATCGGACTATCGTTCATCGATAAGATATACAATCTGTTGCCGATTATAATGGGCGGAGCTTTGGGGCTCCTTTTTATACCAGGGTTAGTAATTGGTGGTAACACGTACGTATTTGTTTCAAGTTGTATATTAGTGGCGCTCTTATGGGCCGTCCTGATTCTTATAATGCTCTCGCCACGGTGGATCAGGGACCTGTTATATGCCGTTAACGTCATGCTGCCCTACCGGGATAAGATCAAGGTTCTCTTAAGCGGATTGGATCCCATTCATCTGCGACAATCGCTGGCGATGATTGCACTGGGAATGGGACATTATCTGGTGTCCATAGTTCAATACTATCTCCTGATACTCTCCTTTCAACGAATCGGCTTTTTAGATGCCTTCAGCGCGGCAGCTTCAACTTTGTTTACCAAAGCGGCTCTACCAATTTCCATCGGCGGACTGGGAGTTGGCGAAACGGCTTCAATTGGATTTTTTCGCCTCTTTGGGATAGATAAAGCGGCAGCTTTCAATAGTTCCGTTATGCTTTTCTCCATGAACGTGCTTCTGCCTGCTTTGATCGGGTTTTTCATTCTCTTGAAACTTCGCATAGCGAGGGAGACCGATAATGCTTGAGTCTATCTGGGAACCCTACTGGACGATTTTTCTCGGCGCAACCGGTATCATTTATTTATTCGTTCTTTTATTGATAACCGTTGGTCTCTACCGACTTCCTAAATTAAACAAACAGAGAGAAGATTCGAAGGAACGACCTCAAGTAAGCATAATTATTCCCTGCCGGAATGAAGCGGAACACATTGGCGCAGCCCTTGATGATCTGGCAGGACAGGATTACCCATCTGATCGGGTACAGATAGTTGTAGTCGATGATAGATCTGAAGATGCGACCGGAGATATAGCTCGCAAGAAGATCGGCATGTTGCCGGATCTGAAGGTGATTTCCGTAGACACGTGTCCGGAAGATTGTTCGCCCAAGAAAAACGCCATTTCGCAGGGATTAAAACAGGCAGAAGGTGATATTATAATCACAACAGATGGAGATTGCCGTTTTAAAAAGGGATGGATAAAAGCATTGGTTGGATGTTTTACGCCAGAAATCGGAGTGGTAACGGGATTGACGGTGTTCAACCGGGATATGGATGAACCACTGTGGCAACAATTACAGCAGATGGACTATTTGTCGCACTCGTTTTTTGCCGCAGGTGCCATTGGGAGCGGATTGGTTTTCAACTGCAACGGCAGTAACCTGGCCCTGAAACGGGAAGCGTTCGAGGAGATCGGTGGATATGAGGGATTTCGCCAGGTTGTAACCGGGGATGACACCCTGCTGATCCAAAGGATGAAGCAAAGTGAGAAGTGGCACATACATTATTGTACGCATCCCGATAGCATCGTACGATCCTGGCCGGAGGAAACGCCTGTTAAGGTGTTAAACCAGAGACTCAGATGGGGATCCGGCGGGCTGTCGTATAGTCCCTTCGCCAGAAGTTTCGCAGTTGTCACATTTACCTTCTTTCTAATGTTATTGCTATCCCCATTTCTGTGGTTGGGGGAAGTTATTTCGTCAGCATGGATTTTTTTCTTTTTACTGAAGGTTGTATTTGAAGCACAGGTGATGAATCGGGGTGGACATGTTTTCGACTTAAAGAGAAACTGGTTGCTGTTTATATTCTTGGAATTGCTTCATTTACCTGCTATAATAGCTTTCAGTATTGGTGGACATTTATGGGGATTTCATTGGAAAGGTCAGCGGTTTAGACGCACCCGGAGTACCCCCAACGTATCTGGAGCGACGACTTCATGATAAGACTGCTGCCACCTTCAAAACTATGGCGAGTCGCTAAATACTTGCATCGAAACCGTCGCTCAGGCGAAGGAAGGTACCCTTTTTATGCGTCCTTCAAGGTTACTGATCGCTGCGGATTTCATTGCTCCTTCTGCAACGTCTGGAAGGATCCTGCTAAGGATCTCGATACGGATGGCGTCAGGAAAGTACTCCGGAACTTGGGGCAGTCGTCGGTGGTGTTGACTTCCATAGAAGGGGGAGAACCGCTACTGCGTAAGGATATCGAGGCTATCCTGGAAGAAGCTTCCAGACAGCCCTATTATCTCCTCTTTACAACCAGTGTTCGTAACATCCTCGAATATCCTCTGCATCGCTACAGTGACTGGATCGATCTGTTCCACATTTCCATCGACGAAGGGCACGACAACTTAGAGCTGTTCGACGCGCTTCCGGAACTGGTGAATTTTCCCTGGATCGTCTGCGTGCAGACCGTTGTGAGAGCGCAGGATCTCAAAAATTTGCCTGAAAAGGTGGAACGCTGTGCAGTCAGTGGAGCGAAAATCTTAGTGATGCCCGCGGTGGCGCTTGATGATGCCGAGCACGATTACCCTGACCCCGCTATATTTCGAACCGAAGTAATGGAAATGAAGCGTCGCTTTCCTAACACGATCCTGACACCGCGCCGCTATCTGAATGCTTTGAACGGAGAATCTGGCTGCTCAGCAGCTTCGATTATCATCGACAGCGACGGAGGCCTTTTCTACCCTTGCAGGACGCTGGTGGATAAGCCCGTAAACTTAACTGAGACGTCTTTAATTGAGTATATCGAAAGCGCAGACTCTGCTGAACGCCGCAAAGTTATGAATGATTGTCGCAGACTATGTGGCTGGTATCAATACTTCGCCATAGATTTTTTCACCGCCCCCGGAGAAATCCTCGAAACGCTGAGACCGTATTGGGCTGATTTATTGGGGCTTAGATCCAAAAATAGACAGACCGCAAACAAACATGCTGCCGTGGAAATATCCAGGATTTCTGACCAGGATTCTGCTGCCTGAAGCCCTTTTTCAAGGAAATCCTTCAGACAACCGGATCTACCTCACCTATGATGACGGTCCTGATCCTGAGGTTACCCCTATCCTGCTCGATCTGTTGGCTGAATATAATGCAAGAGCCACTTTTTTTGTCGTTGCTAATGATGCTTCCTGGTGGCCGGACATGTTACAGCAGATCGATAAAAGAGGGCACCAGATCGCTCTGCATGGTGAACGTCACCGCTCAAAATATACCCTTTCGAACCTGAAATTATATACCGAACTGACAGAACTGATCGCCAGGATCTCCCATGCTGACATCGAACCGATGAAAATGTACCGACCACCGTTTGGCCATATCCGTCCCGATACGGTGAGATTCTTGCATAAGAGAGGAATTCACACTGTTCTTTGGTCCAACATTCCCGGTGATTTTCGAAAGATAAACGGAGAAAAGCTCTTCAGACGAGCTACACATAACTTACGACCTGGCGCTATCTTGGCTCTGCATGATGGAGTTAAATTTAGACCCGCACCGGTTCTAGAATTGACGAAAAAACTGCTGGATACCTTCCAGGAAAGAGGGTGGAGTTGCGATGCACTTAATTATATTTAATTTCGCAAATTAAACATGAGTGATTTAGTTGTCTTTATCGGATTATTATATGTATTGGTCGCATTGTTAATATGGTTCGGACTTCGCTCTAAACAGTCTGTGGAAACTGATTCTGCAGAGTTGACCGGCTCTCTTGTTATCTGCGCCAGGGACGAAGAGAAAACTCTCCCTGGTTGTCTCGATTCCGTTGCAAAACAGACTGTCAATCCGGACAGACTGGAAATTATCTTAGTGGATGATGCTTCACAGGATGGCACGCCCGAATTGATGGAGGATTTCGCCGGGCGCAGCCGGTATCAGGTGAAGGTTGTACATTTGTATGAACCCGAAAAGAATGAACCTGCGGCTAAATGGAGGGCGCTGAAAGAAGGAATTAAATTCGCCGGAAACGACGCCTTTTTGTTGACAGACGCTGACGCCATGCTACCGCCCGAGTGGGCGGAGATGCATCTCAATGAATTGAACAACAGTGATATCGTGGCAGGATTTGCGTTGATTTCTGGGGATTCAGCCTGGGGTCGGATTCAGCGCTTGGAGTGGCTCTTCGTACTTAGCACGGGGAGTGCATTAGCGCATTGGAAGATGCCGCAATCAGCGTTGGGGAAGAATATGTCGATTCGCAGGGATGCTTATGAGAGAGTAGGAGGACTCGAAAAGATCGGTTTTTCGCTGACGGAAGACCTCTCAATTGTACATGCGATTGTTAGAAGCGGTGGGAAAATATCATTCCCAT
>CBDUWK010000250.1:0-4430 GCA_965370905.1 uncultured bacterium
GAAACCTTCTGAAGGATGTAAATCACTTCTTCCATCCCAATCTTGCCATCACCGTTCACATCACAACCTGCAAGGCCAAAATGGCATCTGCCGGATTTATATCCCCGTCAGCGTTGATGTCACCCTTTTGGACCGGATCACCGCTCCATGATGTTGTCACATTGAACATTTTGAAACTGCCTCATTCATACGGAATTTTCTCTTCATTCGAGCCCTTATGTCAATTCGTGGCTGAGTATTTACCCAATTCTTTCACCAGCGCATTAAAGACTTCCTGGTTTGTTGCCTCAGGGTTCCGCGACAGGTAATTTGCAATGCTGTTTGCCACAAAGGCAGTGGAAATGGAGGTTCCCGCATAGGTCCCGGGATCTCCCTTATAACCCACAGGTAATGTAGCGAATCCGGGAGCATACAGCATCACGAAACTTCCATAATTTGAATTTTCCCAGGCTTTACCGCCCGGTTCAAGCGCACTTACGCCAATAACAGATGAATAGGCGGCAGGATAGAATGGTTTTCCTGTCGGTTCATTTCCGGCGGCTGCGACAATAATGAGATTCTTTGAACTTGCGTAATCAAGAGCATTTTCCAGAAAATCGCTTCTAATTTCTGATCCCCAGCTTAAACTCATTACACGTGCGCCATTGTTTAAGGCAAAATCAATACTTTCCATTATGTTAAAATTTGATGTAAAACCATTATCGTCAAAAGTTCTGACGGGAATTATGGGAATTTGAGTCTCGGAATCTGTTTTGACTCCGTAAGGTTTGACAACCCCGGCAGCGATTAGGGCCATCTGTGTTCCATGACCAAAGGGATCTGAAATAAATTCATCAGGATTCAAAGCATCAAGTGAGGCCAGGACAAAATCTTCCAGACCGGAATCAGGAATCAGGCCGGTATCGAGAATAGCAACCGGCGCCGCGCCCCGTGGCTCAGGAATATTGTAAGAGTCGGAGGTGGGTATGTTTGGAGCGGAAATTTTGAAGGGCACGGAGATTGGATAGGCATAGTTAGGTTCAGCTTTTGCGATCCCGGGATGCTTTGTGATCTGTTCCACGAGAGAAGTAATATCGGAGTTTTCAGGAAGGCGAATTTTATAAATTCCCATAGCAGCATTTCCGGCCATTACTCTTCCGCCGATTTGCCTCAGAAGTCTTTTGAATTCCAGAAGGTTCATTTCCGGCTTGAGCCTCAGAAGTATCTCATCCTGAACGAATAACGATCCATCTCCGGGATTTCTTGCAATAGCCAGGCACGATTTCGTGCCGAGAGGTTTCATAAGTCCTTTATTGCCCGGCTTGAAGACATGGATTTCAGCCAGATTGACAATGGGACCGGCCAGCCCCTCAATAGATCCCCAGATCAGAACATAGCTAAAGGATTTGAGTATCGAGTCGAGACCTTCTTGTATGTTCCGTTCTTTAAATGATGCTGATATTTTTGGGTTAAGTTGTGGGTCAATGCGTATCTTTATGCCAAGATCGGCCATGCGCTGCAAAATGCTTTGCAGGGAAGCCTGATCAGCATGAAGCGAAAGTTTGTCTCCGGTAATCCGTACATCAAGGAGTCGATTGCAAAAACCCTGCTCTTGTTCGATGGCAAGGCCCACTGTGCCAGCATTTGCAACACACAGCAGGATAATGAGCATTGTACTGTAATATATGAATATTTTTTTCAAGGATGATGAAAGCATCATTTTTCTTTTATATTTTCTTATCTTACTTTAGAAACCTTCTGAAGAATGTAGATGACTTCTTCCAGCCCGATTTTTCCATCGCCATTTACATCTTTATCAGGATATACATCACCCCCGCTAATTCCAACTGATACCTTTAAAGCCAGGATTGCATCGGCAAGGTCAACATTGCCATCAGCATTTATGTCGCCTTTTAACTGACATATCTGTCTGGTATTAAAGACATGGATGCCGTGATCTATTGTCATGCAAATCAATTCAACGATTCCATCCTGGTCCAGGTCGCCGGCAATTACTGTGCCGCGACTGCCCACGTTAATTGTGTTCAGGACTTGAAGGTTCTTGTCTATAACCTTCAGGTTCCCGTCATCGTCCAGCAACACGACTTCGATGTCACCATCACCGTTCAAATCGCAACTCAATTGAACTCTTCCAGCGATTTCGGCACTGTTTTGCATTGCAAGGTTGTGATCCAGCACATACAGTGTCTGGCCGCCTGGATAATTACTGGCAATTACTTCGTCTTTTCCGTCACCATCGATATCGGTAATTGTGAAAGACCACCCTGCGTTTTCACTACCTGCAAAGGTGTGTGTAATTTCACCGTTCTGATCAAAGAGATGGATTTCAGAAGTTCCATGATAATAGGTGGGATCGTGTCCTTCAAAACCCACTATTTCCATTACTCCATCATGGTTAAGATCCACAAAATAGTGCCTTGAGTTTCCATCAGATGGAAAAGAGTACATTTTAGAAAATATTTCATTACCCTGTTCATCCACAACAATTAACCAGATGTCCCCATCAGTGGTCATCGTCCCATTATGGTTATAACCATCCGCATTGCAGCCATTATGAACAGCGTGGGCTTCGTTTGCAAAGTCCAGCATACCGTCTCCGTCAAAATCGGCAATTGACGTAATGCCGAAAGCAGGCCCCACTTTGTAACACCACCTCTCGGTATCCGCATCTTTATCGTAAACGGCAGAACCGCGGTACATATCGGAATGGCTGAACCCTGCGTTAAGACTGATGATGAAATCTCCATTTCCGAGGAGGCCGGCGGGTCTCATGGAACAGTCATACCCAGCACTCTTTGAAAGCGTTTTCAGTAAGTTTCCTTCTCCATCATAGAAATACGTTTTCAGGTCAGATGTGCCTCCTGTCCCAATCCCGATATCAAGGACGCTGTCGCCATTGATGTCTTCGAGCATACTGACGCTGCAACTGGATGACCCCAGCGCGACAGTGTGAAGTAGATTAGCTGTACCGTCGTAAATCTTGAGTTGATCCCCACTCACGTAGATAAGTTCAAGATAACCGTCGCCAGTTACATCGCCTGTCAAAACTGATCCATATGCGTTATTGATAGAGCACTTCTCCTGCAGAGTGTTCTCAGTAAGTTCAGTCGATCCCCAGGAATAGTAAGAGCTACCAGTTACATCTGCACGCGTATAACGCCAGCCACTTACGAATTCATTATCTTGACCTGACTGTATAACAGTTACATCTTTTGGACTGCCGCCGGCTCCTGAAGCAGTTACGCTGATTGTTCCTGTTCGGGTGGATCCTGATGTGTTAGCTGAAAAGGCTGCGGTTATCGTTCCACTATTTGTCCCGCTTGAACCGGATGTAATAGAAAGCCAATCGCCTCCCGATGTAACCGAAGCTGTCCAGAGCATGGTGCCGGTGCCGGTATTATCCACTGCAAATGTAGTTGCTCTGGCACTATAATTAACAGTTTGAGAATCTGGGGTTACTGAAAGTTCCGGGACTACATTTTCAGCTACATTGAACGGGCCATAAACTCTTGTGTTATTATCTTCACTGCTTTCTTCGACATCGTCTTGGTAATCTGCTTTGCAAATCAGATACCTCTGACCAACGTCGGATGCTACAAAGAGATAAGCATCATTATCTGTATCAGATTCACCACTATTGAGAGCATCTGTCGAATCGCTATTGATAGGATTACTAAAATCAGTCGATGATGTGCCAAGATAGTAACCAACATTACTCGAATCATCCTGTCCGCCACCATTATTTTTGACAGTAACATACCAATTGACACTTTGGCCGACATAGAAAGTGTCATTAACAGGACTTGGGTCAGGATAAAGATTGGTTATAATTAGATCAGGTGGAGGTGGGGGAGTATAAGTAACCACTAACCTCGGCTTCTGACTATCACTAACAGTAGACAACGTGCTTCTAAAATGGGCAATGCCATTATTAGTACTATCGGTAATATACAACCCATAGTTGTTGCCATCTATCCATTCCTGTACAACATTGTCCAAGGAAGAGCCCTGCCAACTCCAATCACCAAGATCACTTGAACTCGTAGATACAGAAAAACCCCCTATAGCAGGCTTATTGTCCCAATTTATAGTCCCAGTAGACCAGTCTGATCCGACTCCAGAAATTCGAACATCCAAACCTACATCATCTCTAGAGCAATTCATCTTCAATACCACAGAATTAATAGCGCTACCTGTTGGAATATTTCCAATATTAAATCTTATTAGTCCATAACCTGACACAATCCCTGGTGAACTATCACCATCTGGATCCCACCAAATCCACATAGTATCAGAATTCACACCGGTATAACTGGTGTCACTCCACACATTAGCATGCTCAAAAGCCACCAGTGTTTTTGTTTCACTCGCAGGATCCGATTGCAGTTTGAAAGTCACCAAAACAGTTCTATCTGCCTGTACATTTTGAA
>CBDUWK010000251.1:0-4420 GCA_965370905.1 uncultured bacterium
CAGGAGCTGATCTGGTCAAATATCAGATTTTAGCTTCAACCGGGGAAACTGTAACCATACCCGATGATGAGAAACGTCTGCGAGGACACGCCATCGAATGCCGCATAAATGCTGAAGACCCGGAACACAATTTCCTCCCGTCTCCCGGCAAAATCGAAGCGCTCAACTTCCCCGGCGGTCCCGGCATCCGCATCGACTCGCACGCCTACGCCGGATACCAGATCCCGCCCAATTACGATTCGCTGATCGCCAAGTTGATCGCTTACGGCAGGAATAGGGAGGAGGCTTTAATCCGCATGCGCCGCGCCCTCGAAGAGTTCGTCGTCGAAGGGGTGGAGACTACCATCCCCTTCCATCTGAAAGTCCTGGATCATCCCGATTTCATCGCCGGCAACGTCAACACCGGCTTCCTGAACCAGTTCCTTACTTAATACAGTTCAGGTCATTGCAGCGTAGGGGTCGCCTGCCCCTTTGGGGGTCTTGCGCCGACCCGATAGCAATGTCATTCTGGCGCAGTCCAGAATCAGACATTGCGCCGTCAGATTCCAGACGAGCTGGAATGACGGCTTAACCATACACCGTGGTGTCAGGTGCCCTCACCCGACACTTGGGATGACTGTCAGACAGGGTCGTCTGGCAGCACGATAACCAATGGAGCGATCTATGCCTAAAGATACTAATCCTCCGAAATGGCAGTCACTGTTTATCATCAGCTGCTTTTCTCTGGCATTTCTGTGCTACGCCAGTCTTCTGATCTTTGAAGGTTTTAACTGGTTAAGGTTGACGACAGTGCTGGGATGTGCGGTTGTCCTGATCTTATGGATTCGCAAACAGCGGCGTGAGAAGGGGAAGGGCGGGGTATCTGAAGAGCTGTAAACGGGTGGTGTCATGTGCCCTCACCTAACACCCGAGATACCTGTCAGACGAGGGCGTCTGACAGCACGATGATATTACATTATTTCTCTAAATTGTGGAGGCTCCCATGGATGAATTGAAACGCACACTTTCAATTTTCGCTCTCCTGACTTATTCTTTGATAAGCGGGACCATACCTTTATGCGCCCAGGAGCAGTTTCATGTGCCGCGAATCCAAGGTGAGATAAAACTCGACGGACTGATTGATGAACCTGCCTGGAGCGACATCGATCCGTTGCCAGTGATCATGTATGAACCGAATTTCGGTGATGAACCGACAGAGCGAACCGAGATTCTTATTGCCTATGATGACGATTACCTTTACGCTGCCGGGCGCTTTTATGATAGCGAACCGTCACTGATCCAGGCGCCATCAAAGAAGCGCGACGAACTGAATCTCAACAACGACTGGTTCGGCCTGATTTTGGACACCTTCAACGATAATGAAAACGCCCTGGCATTCTTCACTACACCGGCGGGTTTGAGGCTGGATATGACCGTCTTCAACGACGCCCAGGGAGATTTCCCCCTCAATCCCAGTTGGAACACCTATTGGGACGTGACCACTGTGCGTAATGAACAAGGCTGGTTCGCCGAGATGCGCATACCCTTCTCGAGCCTTCGATTTCAGGAAGAAAACGGTCGCGTCGTCATGGGTTTGACCACCTGGCGCAAGATCGCCCATAAGAATGAAATGGCTATCTTTCCTGCGATTCGGCCTGATTGGGGTTTCTGGAGTGTCTTCAAACCGTCACAAACGCGTGAAGTCACATTCGAGGGGATTGTTCGCAAGAATCCTATATACGTGGCGCCCTATATTCTGGGAGGGTATGAGCGTTCCTACGATCTCAACGACGCAGAAACCGCCTACCTCAAGGATGACGATTTCGAGCACGAAGCTGGTGTGGACATAAAATATGGTCTTACCAGCAATCTCACTCTGGACGTTACCGTCAACACTGATTTCGCCCAGGTCGAAGCGGACAACCAGCAGATCAACCTGACACGTTTTTCCCTCTTCTTTCCGGAGAAGCGGATCTTCTTCCTGGAACGATCCAGCAATTTCAATTTCAGCACTGGCGGTCCCAACCTCCTCTTCTACAGCCGCCGCATCGGCATAGATACAGATGAAGAGGTGATCGTCCCTATATACGGAGGTGCCCGCCTGGTCGGCCGCGCCGGTGATTGGGATCTGGGGCTGCTGTCCATGCAGACCGCGTCAGTGCCCAATGTCCCTTCCAACAATTTCAGCGTGGCGCGTCTGCGCCGCCAGGTCATAAATCCCAGTAGCTATATCGGTGGAATCGTAACCTCGCGCATCGGCGATGATGGCACTTATAATGAGGCTTATGGCCTGGACGGCATTTTCCATGTCTTTGGTAATGATTACCTCATGATCAACTGGGCGCAGACTTTCTCCGATTACCTGGAGAACGATCCGCTCTCGCTGGCTCCCTCCAAAATTCGCGTCAACCTGGAGCACCGGAGTGTCAAGGGCTTTGGCTATGACTTGACGTTTATAACCGCCGGCGAGGATTACGATCCGCAGATGGGCTTCGAGTTGCGGGAGGACTATACGCGGATAGGTAACAGCCTGTGGTATGGCTGGATCTGCAGTGACGAATCTGTTCTGAATCGTCACCAGCTCTTTCTCAACGGCTATCTCATCCGGCGCAATTTCGACGGTTCGACCGAAACTGTTGAAATCGAACCTGCCTGGATGTTCATCACCAAGAACGGCTTCTGGGGATATTTCGAAGTCGAGGGAACTTACGAGAGCGTGGACGAGGAATTCGACATTACCGACGAAGTCGAAGTCCCCGCTGGTGAATACGAATTCTACGGAGCGGAAGCGAACGTGGGGACACCGGCCGCATACCCCTTGCACTTTGAGATGAGCACGGAATATGGCTCCTTTTACGATGGATTGCGCTGGATTTGGGGAATCTCGCCCCGCTGGAGTATTTCCTCCAGCCTGGAGTTGAGCGGTCATTACGCCTTCAATTGGGTAGATTTCGAGGATCGCGGCCAGCAGTTGAACGCGCATATTGCCCGGCTGAGGGCTTTATATATGCCCACGACCAAGTTCTCTGCCAGCGCTTTCGTGCAGTACAACAGCGCTGACGGCGAATTCATCGGCAACGTGAGGTTCCGCTATAATCCCTCTGAGGGTCGGGATCTGTACCTGGTCTATGACGAAGGTATCAACACCGACCGCCAGCGCGACGATCCGGTATTGCCGTACACCATAAACCGCACCGTTCTTTTAAAATACACACATACGCTGAAATTTGAGTGATGCGAAACGGTCATTGCGAGGACGCCGCAGGCGGACGAAGCAATCTCATATTTTTGGTGGTGTAAGGTGCCCTCACCTGACACCTGGGATGACTGTCAGACGGGGGCGTCTGACAGCACGACTTCGGTGACAGAAATAGCGGACAAAAGTTAGTGTCGGACAATTTTGGCAGTGTTATCCCGCATGGTTTTATATCCTGGCCACAGGTTTGTCGCAGAGGCGGGGGGAGGTTAAGTGATAAGGAATTGGGGTGAACATCGGAGTGGTTCACGTAATGTTTGTTGGGTATAGACATAATGATCTTTTGGGAAAAAAGTTAAGGAAAGCAATTAAATGAGGCGCACAAGAGGAATGAGAAACGTTCTTGATTATAATATACAACAATTTTAAGGCGATTGCAAGTAAATTTTGGGGAAAGTGGGTTTACGAGGAACAAGATGACTAAATATGAAGTAATCCTGACACGGTCTTATGCGGTAACTGTGGAGGCAGAGGATAGCAGGCAGGCTGCATGGGCAAGTGAATTATATTTGGGCAATTGCTCTGATCTCTCAACTGCAACCGATAGAGAAGAGCACAGCTTCCAAATCCATGAAATAGAAATGGGTTATAATGAAGCTATTGAGGTTAAAGAAACACAAACGTCCGGCGCTGAAGCGGGCTAATATAGAAACCAGCCCCATTTATGGGGGTTTATCCGCCTCCGGCGGATTGTTCCAATCGTAGTCCACGTCCTTTAGGGCTGGGCGGAAAGCATTGCCATCGCCCATTTCAGACAACCACGATTGACCGGGTGTGTGGTGGAGGCTATGGCACCCCACAATAAATTGTGGGGCTTAAGCCTAACCAAGATCACTAAAGTGATCAATGACGATGTCTTTAGACATCTCGACAAATTTCAGCACCAGAATTTATTCTGGTGGTATAATCAGTTCCCATCAGTGGTTCAGACAACGATTGATCGGGGGTGTGTTGTGGATTATGATATTTTAAAAAAATTGGAGGAGTAAATGTTTGACTTTATTGACGAGTTAGTCGATCTTACTGCACCATTTGTCTGGTTTATTGTCTTAACTACCGTAGGAATTGGAACTATTTTCTATGCAATAAGATATAGCGAAAGCGATATTGAAAAATATTTAGAAGTCATAGCGAGTATTGGTTTGATTTTGCTTGGAATATTCTTTCTTTTACAGGCATTTAACT
>CBDUWK010000252.1:0-4404 GCA_965370905.1 uncultured bacterium
TAGATATACAAATGATCTGAATAAGAATTTAGATAAATAACAGACATATAAATAATAATATCTCAACAACATCAATAAGAACAACAAGTAATAACACAATGGTAATAACATTACAAGGATATTTCGTTCTTGTGATAGTAAAAAATTCCTACCTTTAAATATCTCATAGACTAGCAATTCAATTAACGCATATAAAAACGCCAGAAGAAAAGATGCTGAAATATTTCTTGCAAAACTATATAAACGTAACCAGTGTAACACCTTACTTTCGAGGACAGGCGATTTTTCTGAGATATAGCAATACGTCAACCAATAATTGTTTGTAGTTTCTTGCTCAACTTTTAATCCAAAATTCTCTTCAAAATATGCTCTATACTTCAAAATAAAATCGTCACTAAAACCTCTACGGGTATGGAGAAACCGTGACAACCAACTAGTGATTATATCATAAATCCCTCTTCCACCATCTTTAAACCACTTGAAATTAATGAGTAGAATAAATATGAGAAAGGAAATGAAAGTATAAATAAGGGCAGATTTTAGGTCATTACTCCAACAGATAAAGAGCATCCTTAAAAAGCCTATTAAGACAAATAGATTGAACCAAAAGAAAAGAGATCTATAATATGTTTTTCGCTTCTCGAGATTTACACACTCTTCTTTATCTTTAAGATCTGAATATCTAGGTATATTTAATAAGAATTGATATGGATATCCATATGCATTAAAAATGAAAACACGATCTATAAAAAATCCTGAAAATGCAGAAATTATGTGGCCGGCGATATACACAACTGCAATAATAACAGCTATTATAAAGATTTCATAGCCCCAGAAAAGTTTGGCTTCATAGTTAAAAATCCTTTGAAAGACATCAAAGAAGAAACCCATGAAATTATGATGAACTTTAACTTGATGCTCAAAGAGAAGTACGCATACTATAAAAGTTAAACCAGGAAATAGGTAACCGAAAAAATCATAAGTATCAAATGGAATACGCAGTGTTGATTTTTCTGGGCTATGACCCATTTTAAAATGTCCCCTTTAGAATTACTAATAAGATACTATCTCTTCTTTTCCCCGGCTTCATCTTCATCCTCTTCTTCATTCATGTACTCCACAGCTTCCATGGCAGATCGTTTATGCTCATCCTGGAAGTTCATCATCACGGTTTCGGCGGTGAACTTCGACTGGAAGAAGAGGCGGTGGCGCTTTTTATACGACCAGACTAAGGTTACCGGGATCAGGGCGATAACTAAACCCAAAATAAACCACTCAGATGCTGTCATTTCGGTTTCCCTACGGGCATTATCGCAAGCGGTTTCTCATCGTCTTTCAGGCTGAGGGCTTTACGGACTTTGTCATCGTGGAAAGCTCCGATGATGACGGTACCAAGTCCCAGAGATTCGCATTGCAGATATATGTTCTCGGCTGCTGCGCCAACTTCGATGTGGGCATACCGGATGCCGCGTTCGCCGTATTTTTTCATCACCCGTTCGTAAACGGAAGCGATGACGAAGACTGCAGGTGCGTCGCGGATGCTTTCTTGCTTCAGAGCGGAACGGTAAAGATCACCTCGCTTATCGCCTTCAAGAACTCTGACCAGATCGTGCTCATGGCAGCGGAAGCGATAGACTCCGACAGGGAGTTCATCGACCTTACCCGCGACCACGAAGATTTCGAGGGGGTAGAGCGCTCCGGCAGAAGGAGCGGTGCGCAATCCCCAGGCATGGGTTTTACCCTGGGCCGCCCAGAGGATCTGGGATATCTCAGATAGTGTCAAAGACGTATCAGTGTATTCACGAACTGAACGACGACTTTTCAGCGCTTCTTCGACGGACGTTTGTCCTTTGAATTGGGGTTCGGGAAGTTTAATCGCTTCCTGCGAACTGCCGGATCGTGCAAAGATTCCGAACATTATAAGAACCACAATTGAAAGGAAACTTCGACCCGATTTATAGTGGGGCACAGTCATTCCCTTTCAGATTATATAATTTACCAATTATCCGAGTACAAACCCTTAGATACGCCAAAAGTGGCATTCCAGTTCAGGGTATCGTATTCGGGTTTTCCTTCACCCAGCGCTTTGAAAACAGGTTGTGCATCGGCAAAAGACCATTTTGCGTTGAAGCGTTTTCCCAGCCTCTGCCATATCTCCCATTGAGGCAGGGCGTCCCCTAACGGTTCCACTGCTTTTTCAAACTTCTGTACTACCCCCTTGAAGTTGGTAAAGGTTCCAGTTCTCTCAGCGTAAGTTGCCATGGGCAGCGCTACGGTAGCTTTCTTCCAGAGCCTGTTCTGGTCCTGGGAAACAACTATCAACCAGTCCAACTTGGTGATGACTGCATCCAGGTTAATTCCAGTCATCCCTTCGAGGTCGGTGCCGGATACAATCAATCCCTTGATCCTACCATCATTGACGGCATCCAATATTTCAGCAGCTTCCATAACGTTACTGACTGAACCGAAACCCAGATCCTGGAAGCCCTTGCGGTTGGGATAGGGATCGTCGGTCATGAGTATATGGTCAGCTTGCAACGTTTCTGTCGCAGGAATATCATAACCGAGGTTTTCGAACTTAAGAGTATCGCGGAAGAGCTTCAAAGCAACAAAGGCATCCTCATTGGTAGCAATGGGCGCCATCAAGAAGGCGACTGAAGCAGGTCCCGGTTTCTTTAGCCTGGATTTGATCAACTCTTCAGCTTTAGCTAAAGCCTTATCCCAGGCGGCTGATTCACCGGATACCATGGGAGTTAGCGCTCGTTCCGGATCATCTATGAACGGATAACCAAAACGACCTCTATCGCAGATCCACCAGCGGTTAACTGCGCCATTATGTCTTGGTTTGACCCTGAGGATACGCTTGCCGGGATTTTTGTAGTCGTGTTCGACATCGAAGTGCAGGTATATATTGCAACCTCGGCTGCAGAGCGGACATACGGATTTAACTGATTTCAAATACCAGACGCGGCGTTGGAAGCGGAAATCCTTATCGGTGAGGGCTCCGACCGGACAGAGATCGACGACATTTCCGGCATAGGGATTATTCAATTCACGGTCGGGGTAATTTATAAGCACTTCGTCAGAGCCGTGTCCAAATATACCCAACTGTCTCTCTCCCCAGATCTCGTCGCAAAAACGAACGCAGCGACTGCAGAGTACGCAGCGTTCCGAATCCAGAGAAACCGTAGGGCCGACCGGATAAACCTTGGGTTTGTGCCATTTTTCGACATCAACACGGTTGTCGTATAATCCATGCAACATATAGTAATTCTGCAACTTACATTCACCGGCATCGTCACAAATGGGACAGTCGATGGGATGATTCATCAGGAGGAATTCGAGAACCGCCTTGATTGTGCGCTTCACCTGTTCAGTATCGGTATGCACAATCATACCGTCAACAGCCGGGTTAGTGCAGGCAAGGTCGATGCGGGAACGACCGTTCTGCTCAATCTCCACCTGACACATACGGCAAGACCCTACGATGCTCAAGCCCGGATGGTAGCAGAAATGAGGAATATCTACTCCGATTTTGCGCGCAGCCTGTATAATATTTGTGCCATCGGGCACTTCGACTTTTTGACCGTTTATGGTTAACTCTGGCATAATTTAGGTCTTAGGGTATAAATGTAAAATTCATGAATGTTATTGCGGCAAACAAGCTACTGCTCTTACTTTTATCTAAACCACGGATGCACACAGATTGCGCGGATGGCACGGATTTCTCTCACGTTATCCGCGTAATCCGTGCTATCCATATTTATTTGTGGTCAAGATGATTTTCATTTTCCATGTCACCTTTGTTTATTCGGGGTTAAGACTTTCCATCGTGTCATGAATGGAAAGTGGTAAACAAGCTACCGCTCTAACTTTATGTCTAAACCACTAATACGCACATGCATCGCAGATGACACGGATTTCTCGCACGTTATCCGCGTGATCAGTGCTATCCGTGTTTATCCGCGGTTAAGACTTTAGGCGTCTTAATAAATCTTTTCCAGCTTAACCGTTTCTTACCAAAATTTATCAATAAGCCGATCTCAAGTCTGTATGCTTCCAGATAATTGATCATTTGTGCATAATGGGAATCGTCCAATTCGGTGATCGCCTTTAACTCCACCATGATCGTATTCTCTATCAGAAAGTCCACGCGCCGTGCCCCAATATCCTTCTCTTTGTAAGTGATGGGTAGATCCTTCTCACGCACGAACTGGATGCCGACTGCCTCAAATTCGATAGCCAGTGCACGCTGATAAATCACTTCCTGAAACCCATTACCGAGAAAATTGTGGACTTCCATAGCACAGCCGATAATTTTTTCAGTTACCTCCGCATATTTCAGTTTGCACTCGGTCATCCTAATATCCGCGTGATCCGTGACATCCGTGTTTATCTGTGGTT
>CBDUWK010000253.1:0-4403 GCA_965370905.1 uncultured bacterium
ACACCGAAAGGATTGTTTATAAAAAGGCTTTTCTTCAGAAAAGTGGGAATTTAACCCTCACAAAAAATGATGAACAAACTACAACCTATATGCTTAAATTATTTGAAAATATTAGATTCAAAACTTGATGACACAAAAAATTTACATCAAATTGGCGTCATGGTAGGACCATGACACCCCAGGGAGTGAAAGGAAATCAATATGGATATTGATAGTGTAATTGTGTGTGCGATTCTGATTTTCGTAGTGGTTATCTACTTTGAAATAAGAAGGATACGAAAACACACTTATGTTGTCAAAACAATATCGCTAAATTTTTTGAATGAACTGATTAACGAATTTCTAGAAGCCTCAGAATTTATCAACCAGATATTAGATAAATCCAAACCGATAATATATAACCATGATAATCTACAAAACTTCATTCGACTGCTAAAGCAAATAGAAGAATCATTTAATTCATATCAACAGATATTTCCCGAATTCCTCCGTGACGAAATGGGTAGAAGTCTTGATGATATTTGGCAAACTTGGATTGTTAGTGATATACATTTAGATAGCTATAGAAACCAAATTTCACCTCTTGATGACGATGAAGATTGGAGGGCAAAGATATTGTTCTTAGAGCGTGCAGACGAATTAGCGAAATTCAAAAAAAGTGTTAATAAAGTCAGCGAATATATTGAGAAGGAATTACTCAGCTGAAAGGAGCGTTTGTTTAGAATAGGACCTCACACAAAAATCAACAGGAGATTTTCATAATAACTAGATTTTTAATGTTACTGTTAGGTATAATATGGTGTCAGGAGTGATACCTGAGACTACTATCAGACGAGGGCATCTGACAGCGAGAAAATCAACACAATCCAATAATCAGCGATTCAGTCAAAATAAATAACGAATATTAAATAAACATCCCCAGGAGAACACCATGAACATACCGAAAGATTTGGGTTACACCAAGGAACACGAATGGGTTAAGATCGAGGGTGACGTCGCCATCATGGGCATCACCGATTACGCCCAGGGCGAACTGGGAGACATCGTCTTCGTGGAACTGCCCCAGGTGGGAGACAGCATCACAGAAGGCGAAGCCTTCGGCACCATCGAAGCGGTCAAAGCCGTCAGCGACATGTACGCCCCCTTAAGCGGCGCAGTAACCGATGTCAACGGCGACTTGGACGAAGCCCCCGAAACCATCAACAACGACTGCTACGGAGACGGCTGGATGATCAAGATCAAAATGGCCGATCCCTCCGACGCCGACAAACTGCTGTCCGCAGACCAATATAAAGAACTAATCGCCGAGGAATAAACTTCATGGATCACTTTCTACCCCACACCGACGAAGAAATCAAGGAGATGTTCTTCCAGATCGGCGTGAAGGATTTCTCCGAACTGCTGCAGACCATCCCCCCGGAGCTCATCCGGAAAGCCAAACTGAATCTGCCCGCAGCCATGTCCGAAGCCGAGGTGCTGACTCATCTGAAGAAGATCAGCTACCTGAACCGTGCGGACGATTGCTGCACCTGCTTCATGGGCGGCGGAGCTTACGATCATTTTATCCCTGCCGCAGTGGACGCCATCCTCTCCCGCAGCGAGTTTTACACCGCTTACACGCCCTACCAGGCGGAGGTCAGCCAGGGCACTCTGCAGGCTATCTATGAATACCAGTCCCTGATCTGCGCTCTGACCGGCATGGACGCCGCCAATGCCTCGCACTACGACGGCGCTACCGCTATGGCTGAAGCGATGTACTTAGCCTGCAACCACACCCGGCGCAACAGGGTGTTGGTCAGCCAGGGCGTGCACCCGCACTACCGCGAAGTGATGAAAACCTATGCGTACGCCTCCGGTATCGAAATCGAGACCATACCTCTGGACGATGGCATCACCAATCCCGATCTGCCGGATGACTCTCTCGATTCCTCAGCTGCGATTCTTATCCAGAATCCCAACTTTCTGGGCTTCATCGAGGACGTGTCCGCCTTCGCGGAGAAGGCTCACCAGCACAAAGCACTCTTGTCGGTTTCGGTTGACCCGGTCTCACTCGGCATCCTCGAGGCTCCGGGAAAACAGGGCGCGGATATCGTCACCGGAGAGGGGCAGGGATTCGGCAACGCGCTGAACTTCGGAGGGCCCTATCTCGGCATCTTCGCAGTAACGCGACCTCTGGTGAGAAAGCTTCCCGGCCGTATCATCGGTGCGACCACCGACAAGCAGGGCCGTCGCGGTTTTGTCATGACGTTGCAAACTCGCGAGCAGCACATTCGTCGCGATAAAGCGACCTCGAATATCTGCACAAATCAGTCCCTCTGCGCGCTGGCGGCGTGTGTTACCCTCGAACTTTTAGGCGAAGAAGGCGTCAGGGAAATGGCGAATTTATGCCTGCAGAAAGCGCATTACCTGGCCGATGAAATCGTAAAGATCGACGGTTTTGAGCTTCCGTACGATAAGCCATTTTTCAAGGAATTTCCGGTGAAATACGGTGGTGACATAAAGCGTTTGTTGAAGTTGGTTTCCAATAAGGGTTTCACGGTCGGACCGGAACTATCCCGCTTCAATGAAGGCTGGGATGATATGTTCCTGGTGGCGGTCACCGAGAAGCGCACCAAAGAGGAGATGGACAGGTTGATAGGTGCAATAAAATCAGCATCATAGGCGGGATTATTCCCGCCTTTTTTATTGAACTCAAGGAGATACAGATGGCTCTAAGTTATTTCGATGATAAATCCAGGCAGCCGGGTGATGCGGATCTTGCTGAAGCGTTGGGGAAAACGAAGAAATACTGGGATGAAATCATAGCTCACGCAGCGAAGGAGTATGAACCTCTTACAGAGGAGTGGAAATACTCCGGTGTGAAATGGGGCTGGTCCATGCGACTGATTCGGAAGAAACGGACGATCCTATATCTAACTCCCTGTAAAGACTATTACTTCACCGGTTTCGTCTTGGGTGATCGAGCGGTTGAAGCAGCGCGCCAGAGCGATTTGCCAGCGCCTGTTATGGAAGTCATTAATAGCGCTCCGAAATATGGCGAAGGTACGGGCTTTCGCCTGGAGATTCGTACAGAGGAAGATCTGGAGAGCAGTAAGATTCTGGCTGGGATTAAGATGGCGAAATAGACTATACCCACAGCAGAGCTGTGGGCGCCCAGGCTGTCAGACGAGGGCATCTGACAACACCAAGAAAGACTTGACAGAACGGAAGAACATGGTCACTCAACTCAAAGTAATTGTTTTCATCATTATATCTTTCGGACTTGCCTGGCTATCGCGATCTTCATTGAGGAGTTTTCGCTCTCATGGATTTTACCGTTTTTTCGCCTGGGAGGCAATAGTAGCCTTAATTCTGCTGAACATCAATTACTGGTTTACCGGACCATTCAGTATACATCAAATAGTCTCCTGGTTGTTGCTAAGCATCTGTACATTTTTGGTTATTCACGGAACATATTTGTTATATCAAGTTGGAAAGCCAGACAGCAAACGAGGAGATCCATCTTTGTTAGGTATCGAAAAAACAACGGAGTTGGTGACAGTTGGGATTTATCGCTATAATAGACACCCAATCTACAGTTCGTTACTATTTCTGGCCTGGGGAGCGTTCTTTAAACATCCATCTCTGGCGGGTCTTTTCCTCGTTATGACTGCGACTTTCTTTCTGATGATGACTGCAAAAATGGAAGAAGCTGAGAATGTGCGTTTTTTTGGCGCGGCGTATCAGAGCTATATGAAAAAAACCAGGATGTTTATCCCTTTACTGTTTTAAGAAGATTAGTGTAGTTATTCTGGGTGCGGAGACCCGATGGCACGAAGATAACAAAGTGTCACGGAATGGTTTGTGAAAACCGGGAAAAAAGAAGGGATTATAAACCATGGAGATTTCGATAAACGATATAATTACCCGGCCCTGGTCCACTTACGTCCTCTTTGCCGCGGTTCGTTTGAAGGTATTTTCCATCCTTTCAAATCGGGAGATGACCGCACCAGAGATCGCCGAGAGGTGTGGTGCCGTACCACATCTCCTGAAGGCGCTGCTGGAAGCCTGTGTGGGCATGAAACTAATCAGTCTGAAAAATGGTAAGTACGAAAACACTCAATTCAGCAGTGCTCATCTAACTGAAGGATCCCGCTGCTATATCGGTGATTTTATCGACGTGCTCAACATGGAATCGGGGATATGGTTCAAACTGCCTGACATTGTTATGGGTAAGAGTCCATCAAGCGGATCAGGTGCGTCCGAGACTTTCAATTACAGTGTCTTCATCAGGGGCATGAATAATCTGGGAATGCAGGGAGAAGCTGAGGCTTTGAAGAACGCGGTGGATCTTTCCGGATGCAGGAAAATGGTTGATGCGGGTGGAGGTTCGGGTATATATTCGGTTGCGCTTTGCCAGAAGT
>CBDUWK010000254.1:0-4368 GCA_965370905.1 uncultured bacterium
GATAGGGAGATGTCCAGTCCGGTTTTAAACGCAGTAGCCAACCCCTGCCTCCTCCGAAACCGTACTATCCGCTTGGCGCCGCACTGTCTCGCAATTCCTGAGGTATCGTCGTGACTACCATCATCTATAATCAGGATCTCAATTTCATCGACTCCTGAAATCTCTTTCGGCAAATCAGCGATGGTATCCGCTAAATGCTCTTCTTCGTTGAGACAGGGAATCTGAATAACTAACTTCACTTTCAGGCATCCTTCAATGTTTAATCACTTCCAATGCTTGTTTGGGCATTCTCCTCTTTCTCTTGCACCAAGCTCAATCCCACGGGTGGAGCGGGGGGGGTTGAATCTTCAGTAATGGTTACACTTTGAGGAATTCCATACTGCTCATCCTCATAGCTTATCCTTAATTGCAGTAAATTTTCAGCATTTGCAGTTAACGGAAAAGTAAATTTCTCAATCCCGGAAACATTTACCCAAGATTGGATCTTCCCCCCATTTTTCTGAAATGTCACGAATCCAGACGGCTCCTGGAATCCCATAATATGCAATGTAAACTCCTCTTCATGAACGGTTTGGTTCTGTTCCGCGATATACCAACTTTCGAGGTTGTCGGGTTGCGGAAGATTATAACCAAATTGTTTTGTCGAGAAATTTACCATAAGTGTATCTTCATCGTATGAACCGTAGGTATCTTCTATGTGCACCGCTACCATTCGTGTTCCCAGCCAATCCGGTGTCGGCGCTTCAATATGAAGGTACCACTCTTCAATGTAAACGATTAAATCCAGTGTACTACCTCCTTGAGATCCCAAACTCCAAACATCTACACTTGAAGTTAGATTAGGCAATTGTACAGCGCCAATTTCAATATAGTTCTGAAGATCGATCGGCTCCGGGCTCACACCTGGCGATTGTTGCAGATCTGGCAGCTCGCTTACCTGAGGTGGAGCGGGCGGAATACCACCAGGGAAAAGGTCGAAGATAACGTCCTGACTAACGACAGCATTATTGCTGTCTCCGAGGGAAATGATAATCTCGTCTATTCCTGCCGTCCCCATGACAGGATACATAGTCAAAACCTTGGTGACAGGATCTATAGTTGCACTGAAAAGTGCAGGATCGACGTTATCTACTTCCCAGTTCAGCTCTTCACTTGAGTTTTCAATATCATGGCCATAGCCTACCAACGGTAGAGTATAGGGATAGTAAGCCATAACTCTCTGGTCGGGAATAGGGGGCGCGATCCAGGGTGTGTCATTGACCGCTTGAACGGTGACGATCCAATCCTGAAAATCCGTACCCCCTTCGCTGTCATGAAGAGTCAGCACTAAGGTATCCTCTCCGTTCGCATTCAGAACCGGAGTGATACTGAAGATATCTGTTATCGGATCGATCGAGACACTCATCAGTTCCGGATTTGCTCCTGATGCAGTCCAGTATAGCGCTTCACCCATATCTTCTATATCTGTTTCGTACTTGGTCAAATCGTCACTGAATGTATGGTCTTCCTGGGTCCAAATATCGGGAACCACAGGATCAATATTCGGCGGATCGTTGATAGAATTAATTATCAAATCAACTTCCTGGTTCGCCAGTCCACCTTGACCGTCGGACAGAGTCAATGTAAACCCATCAGAGCCAAATTCGTTCTCAACAGGGGTTATTGTCAGGATATCGGTACTGATTTCGATGTTACCTGCAGCTAAGACCGGGTCGAGACCGCTGATAGACCAAGTAAGTTCTTCTCCTGGTTGTTCTGGATCGTATTCGTGCGGTGTAAGATCATAAACTAAGGTGCGATCCTCGTCAGTTATAAAATCGAACAACGGAGGATTAATCTGTGGAGGGATATTACCGTTATTAGTTTCATATGCCCCCATATCAGGTGCAGAACCCTGGTAACTATACCCAAGCGTCAGCCATAAACTATCAGCTATGCCTCCATCAACACATCCACTGTTAGCGGATAAATTAAAATTTGAATCTGCATAATCCGCAAACAGTGGATCTTCGTAAAAACTACTTGAATCATAAGGGGCATAAGTACCTGAAAACCCTTGTAAATTCGTGAACCAGCAATAAGTGCTTGGCTGTGCCCCAGATATGTAGAACGGCTTATCTGTAATGGGTTCTCCAGAGGCGTATTCCGACCAATAACAGTTATGATCCCAATCCTGTTCTATGTAACGACCAAATGCGGCACAAGTAAGTATCCATTGGTGGTCATCTTGAGACAGTAAATTGACAAATATATTATTCTTAAATACGTTATCGTCGCCATTGTCAGCATATCTTATAACAGTAGCAGACATTGGTGAACCCGCGACAACAGTGTAATAGTGATCGTGGATAAAGGTGTTATTGTAATAATAGTTTCCTGCACCACGAGCAGACAATTCGTACCTACCACTTTTACGAATCAAATTGTATGCTACTATCATCCCTGATGATAAATCATCTAAGGATAATCCCTTGTCGCCAAACTCTCCCGCCTCAGTGTCTCGATGTCCGTTCCACGCAAGGTAATTCCCCCTCATATATGAGCTATCAGCCCACCAGTCAATCCCAGACTCAAAGTTATCCCAAACATAATTGGAGTCTATAAAGGAGCTATCGCAATCCCAATTAGTACCGCTGGCGTGTGACATTCCCTTTGGCCAATTGTATCTGATGGAACAAGCTTTCACCTCTATTCTGCCGGTAGCTACATCACTGCCGTACATATTAATACCCGTACCATTAACTCCTGTTTGAACACCATTCCACATTCCATTTGAATCTATATTACAGGATCGTATTATTATTCCACCCCAACCTCCGAACAGGTTGAATCCCATATATTTGTTTAAGGATACTGTACAATTTGTAAACGTAAAGCTAGGGTCAGGGCGAGGTGTCTGAGTGCTATATGCCACCTTAATTCCACTACCAGATGAATTGCGAATGCTAAGGCTATCCAACACATAACAATTTATTCCTTCACTGAAAAAAAAGTTGCTGGAATCAAGAATCACTACTTCGCCATCATAGTTCTTTATTACTATGAGATTAGCCTCCGTACCAGTCGTTATGGGCGTAATAGTCCCTTCAATGTAAGTCCCTGCACGGA
Source organism: uncultured bacterium (assembly GCA_965370905.1). Taxonomy (GTDB): domain Bacteria; phylum Electryoneota; class B3-LCP; order B3-LCP; family B3-LCP; genus JALGVT01. Next base: position 3,109 of record CBDUWK010000254.1, read on the forward strand.
TTATAATGGAATCACCTGCAGTGACAGGCGAGCCCGCATTCTCTAAAGCATAACTTAGCGTTTCCCATGGCTCAGCTTCCGTCCCAGGATTGCTATTACTTCCAGACATGCTCACATAGTAAACATCAGCTTCAACGACTGCCATTACTCCATATAGGAGAATGCAAATTATCGAGTAAATTTTACATCTCATCAGTTCCACCTCAATCTTCACAATTTTTCTCATTTGCAAAACAATATTTATCTATAATTCATATGAAATAATAATAAATAAGATTGAAGTATTTAACCGTTAACATAAAAACCTAATTCAAAGCATTTCTGGATATAATATTAACCGGTACGAAAATTCTGAATCTAACTCAGGCAATAAACGTACAAATGAGAATTAGCGGTATTTTCAAAGATGCCTAAATCGCTTCAGTTAGAAGATATATTATCCACCTTTCAGTATCAGGCTCTGTTATTTCAATACAAATTATAAACCTTGATCAGAGTCCCTTAATAAGATCAAGTAGAAATGAAGATAAGTTTACGAAAGAGCCAATTTAATTTTAAAAGGTAACGATTGAAATAAATACGATTTCATTCTGATCGTCTGAAGTTTTAAAGCTGAAAATTTCAAATCGTTAATATTCTTTTCGATATCTGATTGGCTATGTCCTCTATTTTCACTAAATACTTCCAATAATCTCCTGAGGTTTGGATCCGAGTTCATTTCTCGATCAACCATTTCAATCAATGATTGATCTTCAATGTTATTGTAGTAAACGCTTCTGTGTGTTTCATCCGTATTTGAATTTGTTTTCACTGATTCATCCACCAAATCAGATTTCCGTTGTTTATATTCCTCGGAACCCCGAGGATACAGGTGGATTTTTGCTGAGGTATTGCCGAAAAGTGTGTGATGAGTCCGATTCCAATACTCAATTTTATCAGAATAGTACGGTATTTCAAGATATTGGCATAAATCAACTAACACCTGTTCTCGTGTTGTGAATTCAGAATATTTCACGGGAAAATATTTATCAAGAATTGTTAAGTATGCTCTGTGATAAAACAGCCAGTTCTTACGCCATTCGTTCAGTCGGCCACGCTTTTTAAATGAATGAGCGATCTCCAGGGGAGTTTTCCAGATTAATACATTTTTTGCTTCAATATTCAGCTTCTTGAGGTTTATCGACTGCCTGTGTATCCAGAAGAGGTCTTTACTTGAATCCACTATGAAGTCAACATCAAAAAGATCAAAAATGGTTTCAT
>CBDUWK010000255.1:0-4367 GCA_965370905.1 uncultured bacterium
CCCCATCGACGATTTTTTCACCGGCCCCGGGGAAACTGTGATGAAACCGGGTGATTTGCTGGTAGCTATCATCATTCCGGACGTTGCTCGCACGGCGCATTACCTCAAACAAACCTTGCGCAATGCCATGGACATCGCCGCGGTGGGTGTCTGCCTGTCGAGGAAATTGGACGGCGATCCCGATCCACGACTGGTGCTGGGAGCAGTGGCTCCAACTCCGCTCCGCCTACCGGAAGCCGAAGCCTTAATCGCAGAAGGTAAAATAGAGGAAGCCGCGGCTTTAGCGGCAAAAACGGCTAAACCGATTGACGACGTTCGTGGCAGCGCTGATTACCGCACCGCGGTCATCGCACCGCTTGTAAAAAGAGCTTATAAAGTAGTATTTGGTTAATCCAGAGATAACCCATGACCTATCCGATAGAAATCGTAATCAATGGCGAAAATTATCGTTTTAACGTATCTGCCAACTGGCGTCTGATTGACCTCTTGCGTCGTGACCTGGAAATGACCGGTACTCACGAAGGCTGCGGCGAAGGTGATTGCGGAGCTTGCACCGTCATCGTGGATGGACGCGCGGTAAATTCCTGCTTGATGTTGGCTGTAGAAGCAGATGGTTGCGAAGTCCAGACCATCGAGGGGTTAGCCCGGGGCAGCGAACTCCATCCCATCCAGGATGCCTTTGTTTCCGAAGGAGCCATTCAATGCGGCTTTTGTTCTCCCGGCATGATCATGACCGCCAAGGCATTCCTGGATCGTAATCCTGATCCGACCGAAACAGAAATCCGGATCGCACTCCAGGGCAATCTCTGCCGCTGCACCGGATATGAGAAAATTGTAGCTGCCGTCAAGACGGCAGCGAAAAATGGAAAAATAAAAATGGAAAAATAAAAATTTCCATGACCAAATTCAGAGAGTTTGAAGAGCTTCCAGTCTGGCAAAAAGCCAAAGATATAGCTATCCTGATCTACAATTTTAGCGAAACGGGTAAGATATCAAAAGATTATTCCTTAAAAGATCAAATAAGAAGATCAGCCATATCAATCAGTAGTAACATAGCTGAAGGTTACGAAAGAGGCACAACAAAAGAGTTTATCAGATATTTATATATAGCTAAAGGGTCAGCTGGTGAGCTGAGAAGCCAGCTAATAATAGCCAAGGAATTAGGATACCTCAACTCAGACGCGCAGATTGAATTTTTAACAAGCTTAAAAGATATATCGCGTCAGCTTTCAGGGTTTATAAATTCATTTAAAGCGAAGCTGTGAAGGTTTTCCATTTTCCATATTTATTTTTTATTATGCGATAGACTGTGTGTGATTATTACAGTTTTAGATGGAGCTCGTAAAGCAATGACAACAGCTTATAATACGATCGGCAAACGCGTCCCCAAGCCCGACAGTCGTGATAAAGCCACCGGCAGAGCGCTATACGCCACAGACCTCGTACTCCCCAGGATGCTCTATGGTAAAATCCTGCGTTCCAAATACCCCCACGCGCGCATTTTAAGTATAGATACAGCTAAAGCTGAGAAACTCCCTGGAGTATCCTGCGTTATCACCGCCGAAGATACGCTTAAAATCGGCTATGGGCACGGCAAGGATAATTTCCCCCTGAAATTCGGGAAGGTGCGCTCTCTTATGGATGAGGTCGCTGCAGTGGCAGCCAGAACGCCGGAGATCGCCGCAGAGGCGTTGGAACTGATACAAGTCGAATACGAAGAGCTGCCCGGCGTGTTCGATCCGTTCGATGCCATGAAGGAAGATGCACCCTTAATCCACGAAAACCGGGCCGATAACCTTTCCATCACTTATGACTACATGCACGGCAATATCGATAAAGGATTCGAAGCAGCGAAACATGTGGTCGAAGGACGCTACGACCTGCAATTCATAGCTCATTCCTGTATGGGCCCATGCGCTTCCATCGCCGAATGGCTCCCGGATGGCACGCTGTTTATGCGTACCCCGACTCAAGTCCCCTTCCTCTACCAGCGTGACATGGCCGAGATAGTGGGCATTAATGGTTCGCAGGTGCGCGTGGAACAACCGTATATCGGGGGAGGTTTCGGTTCCAAACTGGATTTGTACCCATATGAAGCAGTGGCTGCCTTCCTGGCCAGAAAAGCGGGAAGACCGGTAAAAATTGAATACGATCGGGATGAAGAATTTAAGTACAGTCCGGTGCGCAGCCCTATGGTGATAGACATCAAGACGGGCTGCTCGAAGGACGGTCATCTCACTGTGCGTACTGCCCTGGCTGTCAGCGATAATGGTGCTTACAACTCCTGGGGAGCGGTCACGCCACTGGTATCCATGCAGACCACTTCGGCTCTCTATCGAGTTCCCAACTGTCACTTCGTCTGTAAGATAATATACACTAACAATCCCTATGGCGGCGCCATGCGCGGTTTCGGAAATCCGGAACTTACATTTGCCTGCGAAGTGCAAATGGACGAATTGGCCGACCTTTGCAATATAGATCCCTTAAGATTCCGCCTCTTGAATTCCAACCAACCCGGAGATGTCACTGGTGCAGGATTGAGGATTACTACCTGCGGCCTGCCGGAATGCCTGGAAAAGTCGGCTGAAGAAGTAAACTGGAAGGAAAAAATCGCGAAGAAAGGCACCGGCAGCGGCGTGGGCTTGGCTGGAGTCATCCACGTCGGCGGAGGGGCGCGCATCTACCCTTCCGACGGCTGCGGTGTGATTGTGAAAATCAACGATTTCGGACGCGTTTCGGTCATCAGCGGATCGACCGAGATAGGTCAGGGTTCCGATACGGTACTATCCCAGATCGTCGCCGAGGAACTAGGCGTGCCTTTGGACACTGTGAATCTGGTCCAGGCGGATACCGACGTGCGTCCCTGGGACGTCGGCGTACACGCCTCCAGAACCACTTTCATAGCCGGCAATGCCGCCATGCTGGCAGCGCGGGAAGCCAAGCAGCAGATTCTCGCTGCCGCGGCCGAATTGCTGAAGACGCCGGAAGAGCGTCTGATTATCCGTAACGGTGTTATCTCAGTCCAGGATGATCCGGAGAAATCGCTTTCACTCAGCAAGGTTGTTCGCTCGCTTCACTTCCGCAAAGGCGGGCACGTGGTTGTGGGTAATTATTACTACGATCCGCCCACCAATCACCAGGATAAAGAGTGGCGCGGCAACCTCTCGGCTACCTATGGTTTCGGCGCTCACGCAGTTGAAGTCGAGGTCGACGAAGAGACCGGCGTCGTTAAGGTGAAAAAAGTCGCCGCCGCGCACGATATCGGCAGGGTGATCAATCCCATCGGAGCGGAAGGTCAGGTTGAGGGTGGAGTTGCTATGGGTATCGGCTATGCTCTGACCGAACAGATGCAGCTTGACCACGGCCGCATCCTGAATCCCAATTTCACTGATTATAAAATCCCCACTACTGTGGACATGCCGGAAGTGGTTCCGATCTTTGTGGAAACCGACGATCCTGAAGGCCCCTTCGGCGCCAAGGGGATGGGGGAGATGACCATGGTGCCCACACCCGCCGCCATAGCCAACGCCATCTACCAAGCTATCGGCGTGCGCATCAGATCGCTGCCGATCACACCTGAAAAAGTCCTGAAAGCGCTGGCTGAGAAGAAACAGAAAACTGATTAGTTTTTACCATATAACATTTTCAGTGCTGCTGGGTCTCCGCACCCGGCAGCTTTTTTTCATATGACAGATTTGTCGGTTCCGGAGGTGGATTTTTGGTGTGCTAAGGGATTTCTAAGCACGGGTTTACGACAAATATGGCGGACAAAAAGTGGCGGACAGAATTTTCCGACAGATTTGTCGGGATTGATTGCATACTATTTTGTGATGCGTGAACGCACATGCTTCGTCCCCGATAAATCGGTGCCGGAAGCATGCCACCCACCTCCCACCCGGGAGTCTGAGGGATTGTTAGACTCCGGACAAGCCGGAGTGACAAGCCCTTGGAAAGGCAATAATCCTTGCAAAGCTCTATAATTGGATGTAATTGGTTGTTATGAATGGTGGATCTGAAAGGAAGTCAATAGCATGTTGTATATATGCTACTATATATAATATAAGGAACAGAGCCTGGAAAGTCAAGTGAAGAATTGGTAAATTTATTGGGATTCGGGATTCAGGGTTCAGGGTTCGGTTGGCATATTCACCCGGAGAGGAATTTCCGGGCGGAAGGTAGAGGTGAATTGCTATCCGTCCTTAAAGGATGAAGCATATCATCTCCATTTCCACCCCTTTAAAAATCCGCGAAATCTGTGAAATCAGCGGTTCAGACATCCCCCAATTTAAAAATTGTCCTGAAAATAATCCTTGACTTTGTGGAAGGGTGAGGGGTATATTTGGGGAAAGTCATCAAAACAAAAAGAA
>CBDUWK010000256.1:0-4363 GCA_965370905.1 uncultured bacterium
GGTAAATAATCAAGTTACCGATATAATATAAAATTGTTGGGAATGAATAGGAATCTCCGGGAAAAAATCTGATAAGATACAATCATTGAACTGGAAATAGAATAAGTATTATTTGATTATCCAACAATTATCCGCTCAACCAGTATCGTTTCTTTTTATATCAAAGGTAGGTTAACATGACTGAGAGTTCAGACCAGGACAACGGATTTATCAATATCCATATAGAATTATCGGAATATACAGTAGCACCCGGAAGTAGTATTGAAATCCCTATCTCAATCAGTAATAAGAGTTTGGAGATTGATAGTTTCAGGCTAACCTTGGATGGTATCCCTGGAGGCTGGATAGCTACCTCGTCCCCGGTGACGCTCTTGAATCCTGGGGAGGAGAAAAGGGTCACCATCATCGTCCGACCTCCGCCAGCGCCCGAGACCAGTGTCGGTCATTACCCGTTCACGATTAAAGTGTCCAGCCAGGGATATCCTGATAGACAGGCCAATGTAGACGTCACCCTGCACATAGCGGCTTTCGAGATTCAGGGACGCATTGGGGTCATGATCGACTCCACTCAATTCTCAGTCGCTCCTGGGAGCAGCATGGACGTCAACATACTGTTAAACAACCAGGGGTTGGTTGATGATGAGTTCCGCCTCGCCGTAGATGGTATCCCTGCCAATTGGATATCCACATCCTCACCCTTGACCCTGATCGCTGCTGGAGAAGAAAAAGAGGTAATCTTAACTATTCAACCTCCTCGCACTCCGCAGAGCCGCGCGGGTCGGCATCGCTTTCAGATACGTATCATCAGCCAGGAAGTTCCAGACCAGTCCGTCGTAGTGGATTGCATTATCACCATCGCCGCCTATACTCATTTCTCAAGCGAGTTGGATCCCGAAGATATAGAGGCTGACGAAATCGGCCTGGTTTTGGTCAAGAATCTGAGCAACATCCAACAAAGTTACTTTTTATCCTGGGAGAGCGAAGAAGACGCCCTGGTATTTGAACCCGCCGAACCCGAGCCGATGCGCGTCCAACCCGGTGAGACTGCTTCTACTGAATTCAGTGCTGCACCACGCCAAAAACCACTCTTTGGTGGTGAAATCACGTACCCGTTCTCTGCCCAGGTAATATCAGCGGAGAAAAAAGTACAAACTTTGCGTGGAGACCTGAATACAAAGGCGCTGATTCCATATTGGGTCATTCCTTTGGTTCTCATACTCTGCATGGCGATCGTATGCTTCTCAGTAATCTTATACAATTTCTGGCCACAATCTCCTGAAAATCAAGCCACTCAAACCGCAGAAGCTTACCAGACTTCAATCGCACTGATTGCAGGAGCAACCCAAACCGCGGCTTCACAGCTAACCGCCACCGCACCGGTGATTATCACAATCACCATCACTCCCGGCGACGTTGACACCGATGGCGATGGATTGCCCGACAGCACTGAAATAGAAATCGGGACCGATCCGAATAACCCCGACAGCGATGCAGATGAACTTAACGACGGGGAAGAAGTCCTTCGCCAGGCGACCGATCCACTTAATCCTGATACCGACAGCGATGAGCTTAGAGATGGAGAAGAAGTGCTGCGCCAAAAAACCAACCCTCACGTCCCGGATACCGACGGTGATACGCTCACGGATGGGGTGGAAGTCAACCAGTATAAGACGGATCCCCTGCGACCGGACACGGACGACGACGGGCTCAAAGACGGGGACGAGATACAGCGTGGAACCGATCCCCTCAACCCTGACACCGATGGGGACGAGCTGCGGGACGGGGAGGAGATCGTCATGGGGACCGACCCCCTCAACCCAGATACCGATAATGACCGGCTGACCGATGGCGTAGAAGCGAGGAGTTGTCCGGATCCATTAAACCCGGATACGGATCATGATGGAATTATTGACGGTCTGGACCTGGATCCGTGCGACCCGAATAACCCATCCTTGACGGCTACCGCGGCAGCGTCCATTCCGACCAACACACCAATTCCACCGACCCAGCCTCCACCCACGCAGCCACCACCTACCCAACCACCCACACAGCCCCCACCGACTGTTGTCCCGCCACCCAGCTTACAGGGCAGGATAGTTTTCGAATCAAACCGGGACGGCAACAGCGATATTTACATCTACGATACGAGTAACGGCACCATCACGAGATTAACGAATGATCCCGCAGCCGATACTCAACCCGCACTTTCGCCGGATAGGAGATGGATCTCATTCGTATCCAACCGTGCTGGAAACAATGAAATATTCGTTATGGGAATCGATGGTACAGCCCAAACGAACGTCACCAATGATCCGAATGATGATCAGTCTCCATCATGGTCGCCGAACAGCAATGCGATTGCTTACCAGACCAACCGGGAAGGCAATTTCGAGATCTACACCATGGACCGGGACGGCTCGAACGTACTCAACGTCACGAATTTTCCATCCGCAGACGACGTACAGCCAAGCTGGTTCGAGGGCAAACTGATCTTCTTCTCCACAAATCACTCGATAGCTTTCACATCCAACCGCGATGGCAACCAGGAAATCTACCTGATGGACGCCGATGGAAATAATCAGACGAATCTAACCAACAGCCCAGCGGGCAACGATTCACAACCCGCTGCGGCTCCGGCAGGCGACCAGCTGGCATTCACTTCAGACCGGACGGGAAACCTGGAAATATTTACTATGAACGTCGATGGCAGCGCTCAACTGAATATTTCGAACAACTCCGCCCAGGACCAAATGCCAACCTGGTCAGCCGACAATCGTTACATCGCCTTCACAACCAACCGGGACGGCAATGATGAAATTTACTCCATTCAGCGTAATGGTTCTGATCCCTACAATCTGACCAAGAACCCGGCTCAAGACCGCTATCCATCCTGGCAGTAGTATTTATGAGTCCACTAAAAAAACTACTTCCAAACGGAGAAAGCGGCTATATACTCGCGATAAACCTCACTGGAGGTGTCAGATGAGTTTTTGGAAGCAGAGTTCAACGACCACAAAAATACTCCTCATCGTAGGTATCGTCATCGTTATCGCCCTGGCTGTGCTCATCCTGATCCGCACAGGCGTCATCTCATTGGGGGGAGATCAGGATACTGGAACCGCGCCCGGAGATGAGCAGGAGACGCTGGTAATTCCTACTCCGGCGCCAGATTCACCTTCACTGATCGCCAATACCGAAGTCAACGTGCGCAGCGGACCGGGAACCGAATTCGATAGTATCGGCATATTAAACCAGGGGCAAACTGCTGAAGTCGTGGGGGTAAACGGTGAAAGAACCTGGTGGGCGATTAAAGTCACTTCGGATGAGCATGAAGTTGGTTGGGTAGCCGACCAATTCGTTACAACCACGAACACAGAAAACGTTCCCATCATCGTGCCAGTGATTACACCAGAACCCACGCTCGAACAGACGCCCACCACGGCAGGAACCCCTCTGGTCACTGCAACCGTGGATACAGCAATCTACAGTGGTCCGGGAGAAGATTTCAATATCATCGCCAGATTGTCTGCCGGGCAATCCGCCGAAGTAACCGGCGTAAGTAAAGATGCAGCCTGGTGGCAAATCATCATCCCCGATACAGGAGGCGCAAAAGGCTGGGTATCAAATGTGGACGTGATCGCTGAGAATATCGTAAATGTTCCTGTCATCGATCCCGACCTTGAACCAACTCCAGAGCAGACGGCGGAACCAGGCACCGGTGCCACGCTAACTGCAGACACGAATGTAAATATCCGCAATGGCCCAGGCGTTCAGTATGAAGCCGTTGGCCTGTTAGAACAAGGACAAACGGCTGATATCATCGGCGTAAACATTGATGGAACCTGGTGGAGGATCACCATTCCCGGAGCGGAAGATGAAAAAGGGTGGGTATCAGATGACTATGTAACCGCTGAAAACACTGCAAACGTCCCCCCGGTAGATAAGGACGGTAATCCAATTCCCGGTCAGCTTCCGATCCCGACACCAGCACCCGATTCGCCCTCTGTTACAGCCCTGTTAAACGTGAATATTCGCTCCGGTCCAGGCATCGAATTCGATATCATCGGTCTGCTCCTGCAGGGACAAAAAGCCGGGGTTGTGGGAGTCAGCCAGGATGGGAGCTGGTGGGCAATCTATATACCAAGCGCACAGAACGGTCGTGGTTGGGTATCAGCGGATTTTGTAACCGCGGAAAATACAGAAGATGTCCCCGTGTTAGGACCATAAAAATCAAATAAGATACACAGATTGTATTTGACCTTGATAATTATCATTGTTATGGGTCTACTGATCGGCGTCACCCACAGAGCGCAAGCTCAAGACCCAGTTGAAGACACATCACCCTTTGATAACGGCATCAAAG
>CBDUWK010000257.1:0-4344 GCA_965370905.1 uncultured bacterium
CTTTTTACCCTTCAGATGAAAAATTCGAGTCATTTCGAGGGCTTGGTAGCCTCCCCCGTAGATCAGCACGGCCTCAGTATCGAGTGAGAGTCGCTTCAATCGCAGGGCATCCGCCTTATTTTTCAGGGTAAAGTAATTCGCACCATAAGGAGCTAAATCATGGGTGATCAACTTCGTCCCCGTGGCAATTAGCAAAAAGCTATAAGTCAGCCTCTTTCCATCGGACAGTTCCAAAGTATTCTCTTGTGGAAGAATTCGCAACACCCTGGTGCCAAGAATATATTCCACTCCGGATAACTCACGCAACTCCTCGTCAGCGAGTTTTTGCGCTTCGGGGGGGAGCTTATCATTTATAAGAAAATATCCGAGGTGAGGGCGCAGATAGAACGGATCGGTTTCATCGCTGATCACGGTGATTTTTGCTTAGGGTCATTCTTATGGATCTGCTGCAGGGCCGCTTTACCGGCTGCTCCACATCCTATGATGACATGATGCATTTATTCTCCAGGAGTGAAGGGGTTATCCTCAAATTAAAGTTCAATTCTTCGAGTTTGGATTTTCTGTTGCAGCTTGATAATACCATCCAGGACCATTTCCGGACGTGGGGGGCAGCCTGGGATATAAACATCCACCGGGATAATAGTATCAATACCCTGAACAGTAGCGTAGTTGTCATACGGCCCACCGGCGGAAGCACAGGCACCAAAAGCCACCACCCATTTGGGTTCGGTCATCTGCTCCCAGACACGATGCAGAACAGGCGCAATTTTATGAGAAACAGTCCCTACGACAAACAGAAGATCGGATTGGCGAGGTGAGAAGCGTGGTAAACCTGCACCAAAACGATCAATGTCATAATGTGCACATGCAACCGACATATATTCCATACCGCAGCAGGCGGTCACGAATGGATAGAGGAAAAGAGAATATTTCCTCCCCCAGCCTAATATGGATTCGTATTTGGTAGTCATGGCTACGCCGGGGATACCTTCAGTTCCTATTTCCATTCCAATACTCCCTTCTTCACCGCGTAAAGCAATCCGGTCATCAGCACACCCATAAAGATCACGATCGAGATATATGCTACGACTGATAGTTCCCTGAAAACCACAGCCCAGGGATAGAGGAAGACAATTTCAATATCGAAGAGGATGAATAGAATTGCGACCAGGTAGTACTTCACCGGAAAGCGCGCTTCGCTGGCGTCCTTTTCCGGTAGTATTCCACACTCGAAGGGTTCGCCCTTGACTTGGGTCATTTTCTTCGGTCCCAGGAAAATGGCAATAGCCATCATAATTGCGACGAGGATACCTCCTGAAATGAGCATCCACACGACAGGTGTAAAATCGGTTAACACAACTTCTATTTCTCCTCTTCTTGAATTTCTTCCTTCAGGAGCAGTTCTCCAGGTTTAAACCTTACTGCGCCAACCTTTTTGAGGAATCTATCGATTAGAATTTCCTGGATTTCATCGGCGTTATGCCGGTTCGATTCCTGCAACACTATGCGTCCTCCAGCCATCATGTCATGACCTCCGCCGGCGCCATGACCTTTAGCGATGGCCGCAGCCACCACTCCTGCATCGAGATCGCTCTTCGAAAAACGGATTGAATAAACTATCTGGTCTTCGTATAAACCCGTGACCAGGCTGCGCGATACGTCCTCGTGCCTCAACATAAAATCAGCAATCTCAGCAACTGCATCCGGTACCGGTAGTTCGCCTAATTTGCAGACGACTGCATTGCCGTACAATACCGCTGCTTCTATACCCCTGGGGAAAAGTTTAAAATAATCTCCCGGGATTTTAGCTTTTATAATACGATGCAGCAGTTCCCAGTCCACGGAATCGAACAGGGCAAAATAAGCGAAACGATCCGCATCGCAGATTCCGCGACCTAATTCGGCTGTTTCGCTTTTTATGGCATAAAAGAGTGCTGTTGCCAGCTTATTGTCCCAGGCAACACCCTGTTTTTTCAAAAACTCCACCAGGATGGTGCTGACCGCACCGTAGTGAGGTCTGATATCGACGAACGGCAGTGCCAGATGTTTACGTTGCGGATGATGGTCTATCACCGCAGTAATAGGCATATCTGCGGGAAGATTGGAATTGCCGGAATGTGGTTGGGCATCAGCCATGATAACGGCATCCCAATGTTTATCGCCGACGATATCGACGGGGAAAAAGTCGATTTCCAGCTCAAGTGACAATGCCCGGTTCTCCGCCCGCCCCAGGATACCTCCGATAGCAATTCGAGGCATGATGCCTTTTTTTGCTTTTATCAGCGCTTGTAAGGCAAGGCAGGATGCGAGAGCGTCAGGGTCTGGATTATCGTGGGAGGTGAGCAGTATATTTCCTTTATCGGGCAAAACCTCGAGGAAGTTATCCGACTGTCCCTGGGAATCCCATATATGATCTACGAGAAGATCACTGCACGGGTCTTTTCCCTTGCGACCTGATTTATTTTTAGAGTTTCTCGCCTCTTTAGGAGACGAATCGCCCTTTTTGTAAGATTTTTTCATGGTATAGCCAGCCGAATTCGAGGAGTGGTGAAGCACGGCTGAACTCAGAATCTTCATTTTATTTAAAGAACTAATATACGAATGATTTTAACCAATTTCAACCTCTTTTGCGTTATATCAGTTTTAGATATATTTGAAATCTATTTAAAGATTAAAGTAATAAATTATAGAGAAAAGGGCGACCCGGTGGATCACCCATACAATAATGTGGGAGTAGTAACGAATTGGCTATGAAACAGCTTACAGGGGCATATTATTTACCCACACCCGAGCTGACAACTTCACCAGTTTCGTAGTTCAATTCCGAACCCATCATGCTATGAGGGATGGAGTAGATCAAAAGCAAGAGTACGGATGCTCCGATTACCAAAGTTCTCACCTGTTTCTGTTTAACCACAGCAATAGCGGCAATGATCCAGCCGATCATGATGATCAGAGTTTTATTGTCAGTCAGATCCCAGCCGAAGGGAACTCCGGTCCAGAGTTCTCCAAAAGCGAACTTCTGCACCACTGGACCCATGACCATACCGCCCAGAAATAGTAGGCCAGTAGCCCAGAAGGTATATTTACGCACTTTTTCCCTTTTAGCCAGAGCTTCCAAGCCGGCGCGTGTGGAGAAAAGCATGGCGATAAACATCAGTAACACGTGGGGATAGAGAGCTACTTTTGGTACGGCGCCCTTGAAGCGGATGACCAGATCTCGATCAGCGGGGACTGTTAACATTTCATCTTCGTGGCGCAGACGCAAGTAGTATTCCAACTTACCAGCCGGCGGTTGATGAGGCAGAAAAGCTTTGAGAATATCACCCTCGCGTTGCATCTTCAGGGTAGTCCATTCTTCGTCTACCTTGTATCGCTTAAAAATCAGTTCACCCTCTACATTATGATCGGGGATCTGGATGTGAATAGGAGCATCCAATTCTCCGCCATGAGTGCGGATTAGTCGGTATTTGTACTCAGCATTACCGATGGTGACTTTTCCGCGTGCTGCATGTGTAGGGCCGGTGGCGCGCTGGTATACTGCAGCAGTCAGGGTGATGATAAGAGCAAGGGTCCAGAGGAGGAAATTTTTCATGGTCGATTTCTCAGTTTATTTGTGTATTTATGTCAGAAACTCTGATTAGACAGTTTGCGTCGATTACAATCTGCGGAATCCCCAAATCAGCGGGAATCAGCGATTCAGACAGTTTTTTAATAACCTATTTCAGGGTCCTCGCGAGTCTCTTAAATTTCAGGCTCTTTTCACCGAAATTGATCAGTAATCCAACTTCCAGCCGATAGACAGTTAAATAATTGATAACCTGAGCCAAGTGGATGTCATTGAGATCATTGATAGCTTTCAATTCTACAAGCACTTTATCTTCTACGAGAAAATCGGCTCTCCGGGTTCCAACTTTCTTGCCGTCGTAATAAATGGGTATCTCTTCTTCTCTAATGAAGTTTAGACCTATTTTATCGAATTCAATAGCCATACATCTTTGATAAATTACCTCTTGAAATCCGTTACCGAGAGTTGAATGCACTCTCATGGCACAACCGATGATTTTCTCGGTGATATCGGAATATTTGTATGCCTTCTTATCCATCAGCTTCTAAATATTATTATGATCTCTCCGTCAGAATCCTGGATTATTACGGATTTTAAGATCGCGCTGTTTAAGTGTGGGTACCAAAGATACTCCCAACAACGCGTTTATAGTTTCTCTAAAATATAAAAAAGCTTGTGCAGAAATACAACGATTTTCGACCACTCTTACTTAAAAAGAGGTTCATTTTCTTATCTTCCACTTCAATCCGGGACGAAACCTTTTCACCAGCCAGATA
>CBDUWK010000258.1:0-4343 GCA_965370905.1 uncultured bacterium
TATCAATAATGGAACTGGTCAACTGCATGATTCCACTTAGAGTGTGAATGCCGCGCGAACCGTTCGCGCTCACAGTCAGATTGCGCGCTGTCATCGAAGTTGAGTTGAGGAGAAAACCGTGATTGTCGTTATGGTGAACTAAAACCCGGTGCGCATCAAGACCGTTACAGTTGATGAGATTAATTCCGTAGCTGCCGTTTTCAGCTACTTCCAGATCATCCAGGTTGACATCGGTCAGACTTGAGCCATAGATTCCTTCACCGGCATTGTGACCTATATAACCACCAGTAATATTCAGAGTACCCCCAGTTGCGCTGATGCCTCTACCATAAATTGTTCCAGTATGGTAAGAAACTTCTATACCGTTAGCTTGGAAGTAGGTGTCTATGAGGCCAATACCTGAACCGGCACTTTGAGTTACAACGCAACTGTCCATAACGATTTCGGCGTTTTCAGCTATGACGGGGGTGACTTCCGTGCCTCGTATCAGACTATGGTTTATAGTGATATTGCAGGCGATGACGTCGAGAGCACGGCGGCCGGATTCGATCAGACAATAGTCCAATTGTACAACTCGTTGCGGCACGCTTTCAAGTATCAGCGCACCCCAGGCTCCGGGCACTGAGCCGTAATGATAGACGAATCTCACGCTATCATCCGGAGTACCCTGGACTTGCAGCCCTCCATTTACCGTAAAATCGTAATCGTCAAGGAAGCGGACTTCTACACCTGGCAAAATTGTAAGGTCCAGTCCCGCTGGTACGGTTACATCACCAACTACGTGATAGACAAGTTCAGTTTCTCCCCATATACCCGAGACGTCGCCGGAGACGTTTATCTGGGCCTGCGCGGCTGTGCATAGTAAGATTGACAGAATAATGTAACGTAAATGCATTGTAATCCTCCGCGTTTGTTAGCAGTCTAATGTCCGTATTTTCCCTGGCGGATCACTTCTTTTATAGATGTGTCGAATGTTAATCTCTCTTCTCTATTTGCAATCTGATATGTCATTGAAAAAGCCAAACGTGCTACTCTGGTAAGTTTTTCATAAACGATTTTATCAGGTGTATCACCGGGACTGGTATAATCACTGTGAAATCCTGTAAAGAGGAAAACAGAGGGTATCTGTTTGTTGTGAAATGGAACATGGTCGCTGCCGCTGTGGAATTGCAGCACCGGCTCCGCAACGAGCTTTAGACCAATGGTTGCGTTCTCCTCCACCGCTATCTCAGCTAGATCAGGTGTCTGGCCAGAATAGAAAAACATTAGTAAATTCTTCTCACCGGGAATGCTGGGATCCATCATGGCCCGAAATTGCGAGGATCCGTCACGGCCAATCTCATCCATATTTATCACCACAGTCACATTCTCTAAAGGATATACCGGATGATTGACGAAATAGTTGCTTCCCAGTAGGCCTTTTTCTTCTGCTCCTGTCGAAAGGAATATAATTGAACGTCTGAGCCTCTCATTAACATTAGAAAAAGAGTGGGCGATTTCGAGAAGGCCGGCAACACCCGAGGCATTATCATCTGCTCCGGGGTATAATTCACCATCTTTTATACCCTCGTGATCGTGGTGTGCAATCAAAAGAACGGCTTCATCAATCTTACCGGGGAGATAAGCGATAATGTTAGCGGTAGATTCTTCCTGGATTTCTTTGAACCGAACTGATAGGGTGATTTCCGTGTCTTCGAATGTGTACGGATTGCCCTTAAGTGATTCATCCAGAGATTCCTGGTAGCTATGTAAATCCAATTGCCTTTTCAAAATGTCGGTAAATTTCTCAGTTTTCAGGTAAAATACAGGGAGGTTATTTGAACTTCTTTCTCTTAACTGTACAATGGGCTCATGGGCGCGGCTCATAGAGCGACCTAAAGTCTTTTCGTTTGCCGGCAGATCGCTTTCAGGTGGTAACATTAACAGTAACGCGAGCGCGCCTCGTTCCTGAGCCGCACGTGCTTTAACAGTCGCTCGTGAATATTTCGTAGATCTGGCATCTGTAAAGACGGATTTTCCCTCTTCGTTCTGTGGTTCGCCAGTGAAAGCCAGCAAGATTTTACCTTGCAGATCCATATCATTGAAGTCATCATAATTGTACTCGGGGGCATGGATACAGTAACCAGCGAGAGCTAACTTACCGGTGATATCGACATCGTGACCGCTCTTCGGAAGAAACAGAAAGTCTTCCAGGGCCGAGAAAGCGAAAGAGGTATCCTCGACCTTTAGAAAAAGTTTCGTGCTATCATAATCAGTTTTCTGGACAAGCAGTGGTACTTCCTGGTAGTAGCCGGGCGCCGATTCAAATTGTTCCAAGCCGTACTGTTTGAAACGGGTGGTTATATAGCGCTGAGCGGTTTCCGACCCAATACCGGGCGCATTTCGTCCCTGCAGTTCAGGTGAAGCTAAAAATTCCACGTGGGCGCGCAGCTCTGGTTCTTCGATGACAGATGATATTTCTAACTGCGCCGAAGAGGTTACGGTGTGGAAAGATATGGTAAGAAGGAAGATGGCGCGATTCAGTTTCATATTAACTCCCTGGTAATGCGAATGCGAGGTAGATTTTTCAAAAAGGTACGAAATATATTGCTTTTTGTCAAGCGATATGTGCAGATGGTGTAAGATGAGAAGTAATTAGGCAGGTCTTGAAACTATCTGGTCATTCGCTTTTGAAAAGTACTTGATTTTAGCAATAAAATGTCTTATCTTTAAGTTTAATCAATAATTAGTGAATATATAAACGGGAACTAAAAGGAAAGTATGGAAGCGAATCAACCGAACAATCTTACCGAGGCACGTGTCCAAAGCGGTGCGAAGAGCAAGGTGGTTGTTTTAAAAACAGCTCCTGAGACAGTGGTGGAAGACTACGTACGCGCTCAGGATATGGCGGGATTATCTGAGGCCCTGGACAAGTCGAAACCTACTATCTTAAAGGACAACATTTCGTGGCACTTTCTTTATCCGGGCGCTAATACCACGCCCTGGCAGCTTGAAGCGGCCGTGGTAGGATTGCAGCGGGCCGGATTTAAAAACATATCCTGTGTGCAGAATGAAACGGTGGTAACCAACGCATACAAGGGTGAGAGACTGAATCGGTACTTAGAAGTTTTCAAGAAATACGATATAGAAGTCAGGTACAACTTCCGTCCGGAAGAGATAAAATGGGTGAAGTATGAGCCTAAAGGTGAGCTTTTAGTTCTGGATAAGATATTCCCGGAAGGTTTCCTCATACCTGAATTCTTCTTCGACAAGAATATCATACACTTACCCACGGTAAAAACGCATATTTACACCACCACTACGGGCGCGATGAAGAACGCTTTCGGAGGATTACTGAACACCAAGCGGCATTACACGCATTCAGTAATTCACGAAACGCTGGTGGACCTTCTTATGATCCAGCAGGAGATACATTCAGGAATTTTCGCTTCCATGGATGGCACTCACTGCGGCAGCGGCCCGGGGCCGCGCACCATGATACCGCACGAGAAGGATATCATCCTGGCATCAGCCGATTGTGTGGCTATCGACGCGGTAGCCGCCAAGATCATGGGATTCGATCCCATGGAGATACCATTCATTCGCATGGCGCACGAACGCGGGTTAGGCTGTGGAGACGTCTCGGAGATTGAGGTGCTTGGAGAAGACATATCTGCCTGGAACTTCAATTTCAAGGTGGGGGACAATTTGGCATCTACGGGCGGGGACATGTTCTGGTTCGGACCACTTAAGAAATTGCAGCATCTCATGTTCCACACGCCTCTCGTTTATCTCTTCATCTGGGCGAGTTTCGTATATCACGACTACTTCTGGTACCCGTTCAAAGGGAAAAAGTACGTTGATCAGTTCATGGCTTCCAAATGGGGGAAGCTATTTGAACAGTATTGATGGACGCAAACAGAATGTGAACCATCTTCTGCTACTGTCAGACGAGGGGTTCTGACAGCACGATAACTATTACTTAAAACTGTCGACTTCGGGGAGTCGACAGCACTCAACGTTCGAAGGACTCCTAGGGAGAATCCCGGCTTAGCGAGATAATCTGATTTGAAATAATAAAAAGGGGAAAAAGTGTTCAGCGATCTAACTGAAGTTGAAAAATATATTCAGGAAAACAGAGTTAAAACGGTCGATTTGAAGTATTGCGATCTTTTCGGAGGCTGGCATCACCTATCGCTGCCTGGAAAGCCTGAGATGACAAAGATTCTTGAGAGGGGAATCGGTTTCGACAGCTCTTCGGTGCCGGGTTTTAAGGCTGTAGAAGCCGGCGATATGTGTTTAATTCCCGACCCGAATACTGGATTTGTAGATCCTTTCTGGGAGGAACCTGCATTATCGCTTAT
>CBDUWK010000259.1:0-4338 GCA_965370905.1 uncultured bacterium
AATTACGCCTATTCGCCTGAGATTCGCTGGCTTTCCGATTTTCCCAAGGGGACGATGATTTTCTTTCTACCCTTGCTGACTTTCAGCTTCATCACCTGGTTATATTTCTTTATCACATTTCATAAGACACTAAAAACCAAGCTACTGGAATAACGGAAACATTTCACTCAAACAAAATTACAGGTTCACATCACAACTAAAAAGGAGGACGTCATGGCAGAGAGTGTCTATAAGGTTATCGAACTGGTGGGTACCAGCAGTGAATCATGGGAAAAAGCCGCGCAAGCTGCAATCAGCAGAGCCGCCGAGAGCTTAAGAGATCTTCGGGTCGCCGAAGTGAGCGAACTCGATATGCAGATCAAGGACGGGAAAATCGAGGCTTACCGCGCCAAATTAAAGGTCTCTTTCAAGTATGAAGGCGGCCAATAGACTAACCATTTGCTGACTGGCTTATATCTGGGGTGCCGGGAAATGTTTCCGGCACCCTGAGTGTTTATAATCGAACTGCATTTTCTGACTAAATGAGACCTCACTCATGAGATTGACGTATAAAATCGTCCTTTACGCAGCACTATTAACGCTATTGGGATCGGTTTGTGCCTTTACTCAGGACTCTCGCGGTACTATCCGGGGCCACATCACCGATATGGACACGAAATTACCACTCGCCGGAGCAAACGTCGTCGTACTCGATACCCAACTCGGCGCCAGCACAGATCTCGAAGGCAACTTTAAGTTTGACTTTATCCCAGTTGGCAGCTATGTGCTTAATGTCAGTTACCTGGGATACGAACCGATCATCATCCCGGATGTTATTGTCAAGTCGGAACGAGTCACAACGCTGCAAGCCGAAATGAAAGCAACGGCGCTGGAAATGCATGCAGTGACGGTCAAGCCTAATTACTTCTCGCAATCCGAGAGCCAGCCTGTCAGCGTCACAAATCTGAGCAGTGAGGAAATCCGCCGTACACCTGGGGCAGCAGGAGACGTTAGCCGTATCGTCATGGCGCTGCCGAGCGTGGCGAAAGTCAACGATACGCGCAACAGTTTGGTAGTGCGCGGTGGCAGTCCCATAGAGAACGGATATTATGTAGACAACATCGCAATCCCCAACATAAATCACTTTCCTCTTCAGGGCGCTTCCAGTGGAGCTATGGGTCTGCTTAATGTAGATTTCATTAAAGACGTCAGCTTTTACACAGGCGGGTTTTCTGCCCTATACGGGGACAGACTTTCATCCATTATGGATGTGTCTTTCCGGGAGGGAAACACAACAGAATTCGACGGGCAGTTAGACCTCAACATGACTGGATTCGGAGTGGTGGGCGAGGGTCCGTTACCGACAGGAAAAGGTTCCTGGCTGTTCTCTGCTCGCCGGAGTTATTGGGATCTGGTGGTGGACGCGTTCGAAGTTGAAGCCAGCACAATCCCTGAAATCGTGGATGTCCAGACTAAGCTGGTTTACAATCTTTCCGATAAACACCAGCTTAGCATTTTGGAGGTTCTGGGCATCGATGAAAGCGTGATTAAGAAGGAACTGGCAGCGGAGAATGAGGAAAACGTTTACGGGGACGCGAACTGGAAGACAAATACTCTGGGTATGAATTGGAGGTATCTGTGGAGTGGAAAAGGATATTCCAACACGTCCATCTCTCACAGCTTCATAGATTGGAAATCCACATGGTACGAAACGCTGACGGATTACCAGTTGACTGAAAATAACTCCACCGAACAAAATATCTGGGTCAGGAACATCAATCACTTTGTCATAAATTCCGGAAATACTTTCGATTTCGGCCTGGATTTACAGCTTCTCGGCGCAGAATATAATAAATTTTACGCTGCATACACCGATCCGCTCGGTAATGCCACACCGGAGTTGCAAATGGATGAGAGCATCTCCGCTTACAAGGCCGCGACATTTTTCATCTATACCTGGAAGCCACTGGCAAGACTGACGACCACCTATGGGGTGCGCCTGGATTACTTCGATTTTAATGATAATATTTATCTATCGCCGAGATTTCAATTCTCCTATAAATTGGATATCAACACAACCTTGAACGGCTCCTATGGGCAGTTTTACCAATTCCTCCCTCTCATCTTGCTCACGCAGGACGATGCCTTCCAGAGTTTGGAAGATCCGAGAGCAGATCACTATGTATTAGGTATAAGTCACCTGCTGACCGAAAATACTCGTCTGACGGTCGAAGGCTATGCTAAGGAATATCATAATGTGCCGCTGGATCCCACTCAACCCTCGCTTTTTATCATAGATGAATCCAACGACCAAGATGGTTTTTCCAGCCACGACCAGTTAGTGGATACAGGGGTAGCCTTTACCAGGGGAATTGAGGTTATGCTACAGAAAAAACTTGCCAGGAAAGTATACGGCCTGGTTAGCGGATCCTATTTCAGGTCGCGATATAGAGACTACGACGGCGTCTGGCGCGACCGCATCTATGATAACCGCTTTATGTTCACCATCGAAGGGGGCTACAAGCCCAACCACAAATGGGATTTCAGCCTTCGCTGGGTGTATGCCGGGGGCACCCCTTATACCCCATTCGATATCACCGCGTCTGAAGACGCGGTCCGAGGGATCTATGACTCCGATAGAATTAATGAAGATCGCCTCCCGGATTACCATTCATTAAACCTCCGCATCGACCGCCGCTTTCACTTCAAAGCATCCAACCTCATCGTCTATTTAAGCGTCTGGAACGTCTACGGAAGGGACAACGTCGCTTCCTACTACTGGAACGAAATCCAAAACAAGCAGGATACCTTCAACCAGTGGGGAACCTTGCCTGCCCTGGGTCTTGAGTTTGAGTTTTAGAAAATTAATTCAATATGTATTGAACTTTTCACAGTTTTATGTAGCGCAATTTGCATTTTACCAAAAAATTTATTATATTATAACAAATCTAACCGATCACCATACGCAACAGCCAGGGAGCCTACCATGAGATCCGCTCAATTTTTAATATCAATTACCGCACTTTGTTTAGTAGCATTTTTAACTGCTTCTGCTTCTCAGAGACTTATACATCGCACCGAACTTCCTATGGCGGATCGGTTGTCAGAGATTGAACTGCTGGACGCCACCGATCTCGATTCGGCGGGTTTAGATACGTTTATTACCAATTACATGGAAAGCCATCATATTCCCGGCCTTTCTGCGGCTGTCGTAAAAAACGGAGCAATGATCTGGACGGGATCGTACGGCAACGCTTATTTCCAACCCGAAGTACTCGTTTCCGACAGCACGCTCTTTATGTTAGCTTCGATTACCAAGACCGTCACCTCAACTGCCCTGATGCAGCTTTACGACCAGGGGCTGTTCGAACTCGAAGATCCTATCAACGACTACCTCCCCTGGTCTGTGGTGCACCCTTCCTATCCCAATATCGATATAACCTTCCATATGCTTCTGACGCACACTTCCAGCATCAGAGATAACTGGGGTGTAATGCCTTACTACCCCGGCGATCCTCCCTATCCCCTGGGTGACTACCTCTACAACTACCTCGTCCCCGGTGGTCACATTTACAACCCAAACCTCAATTATTCTTCCTGGGTGCCCGGCACGAATTACACATACTGCAACAACGCCGTTGCCCTGGTAGGGTATCTGGTAGAAGTTATTTCCGGAGAGCCCTTAGAAGACTACTGCCAGGCTAACATTTTCCCCCTTTTGGATATGTATGAAAGCTCCTATTTCCTCGCCAATCTGGACCCGATGCATGTTGCCATGCCGTACTGGTGGGGTGGGGGCAGTTATCATGCTATAGGTCACTTCGGCTACAGTGACTGGCCTAGCGGACAACTGCGTACCAGTGCACCCCAACTGCTGCGTTTTCTGACCTCGTACCTGCAGAATGGCTCATACGGAGGAAATGCCATCCTCAATAGTTCCACCGTCGATATGATGCTTTCTCAACAAATCCCGCAGATCGATCCTTCCCAGGGATTGATCTGGTACAAGATGAGCTATGGTGGTCGTCAGCTATGGGGACACGGAGGTGGCGATCAGGGTGTCACCACTGAGATGTACTGTTGCCCGGACGAGAACACAGGAGTGGTGATACTGACAAACGGTGAAGCTTATTTCTTCTCCATCCTAAATGCTCTTTTCGACTATGCTGAGAGCTATGGTATCTCGGCGTCGTTGACACTGACACCGGACAACCCACCTATACAGATACCATCGGGTGGAGGGAGCTTCACCTTCGACCTCGAGATCGAGAACACAGATTCGACTGAAATCACCTTCGACTTGTGGTTCAATTTGACTCTCCCCTCCGGCATAACTCAAGGACCGTTGTTATTGCGTGA
>CBDUWK010000260.1:0-4336 GCA_965370905.1 uncultured bacterium
GAGATTAAACCAATCATGAAGAAAATGATAATTATTTGTGCGGTAGCACTGATAGCAATTCCACAGATTACATTGGCGCAGGATAGTGGCTTCGGGCTGGGAATCATCGTCGGGGATCCTACCGGATTAAGCGGAAAGTACTGGCTGGGAAATAATTCCGCCATCGACGGCGCCGCGGCCTGGTCTTTCGGCGGTGATGGTGCTTTGCACCTCCATGCTGATTATCTGCTGCATAACTTCAGTCTCATTACCATACCGAAAGGCAAGCTTCCGTTATACTACGGTATAGGTGGGAGAATTAAGTTTAGTGACGATGCCAGAGTTAGCGTCCGCATCCCGGTGGGATTAGATTACATGCTTGAAGGTGCGCCGCTTGACCTCTTCCTGGAAATAGTCCCCATGCTCGATCTTGTTCCTGATACGGATTTCAGCTTAAACGCCGGGCTGGGCATTAGATACTTCTTTGGTGGAGCATCAGGCGGCTCAAATTGATGTAGAAACGGATTAGTTAAGATTTTACCTAAACAGGAGCATATAGAATGAGTAACGTTCTTACCATCTTTCGTAAAGAACTGAAATCGTACTTCAATTCACCGGTGGCCTACATCGTGATCACCGTGTTCTTGCTCATATCAGGCTGGTTCTTCTCCACCAATTTCTTCCTGATGGGGCAGGCTACAGTGCGCACCGCATTATCGATAATCCCCTTGATTTTTATCGTCTTTATACCGGCAATCACCATGCGTTCCATTGCCGAAGAGAAGGGATCGGGCACCATCGAGCTGCTGGTAACCATGCCCACACGCGATATGGAAATAGTGCTGGGCAAGTTCTTCGCCGCGCTTACCCTCCTGACCATAGCCGTCTTATTTACTCTGGCGTACGTTATCACCGCCAGTTCGCTGGGTAACCTCGATGGAGGCCCCACCTTTGGCGGATATTTAGGACTGCTTATGCTGGGCGCGACTTATCTGTCCATCGGAATTTTTGCCTCTTCCACTACGGAAAATCAGATCGTGGCGTTCATCCTCAGTTTCGCCATTATCTTCGTCTTTTTCCTGCTGGATAAGGTGCTGTTCTTCGTCCCGGGACCGCTGGTATCTTTCTTCGAGTACCTTTCTGTTGACTACCATTTCAACAATCTCGCCAGAGGAGTAGTTGACTCGCGCGACATTATCTACTACCTGTCGCTGACTACTTTTATGCTGGTTTTGGCGGGCAAATCTCTCGAAAGTAGGAAATGGTAATAAACCATATAATTGAAAATTGCTAAGTAAAGTCAATCAAATCATAAAACGTCTCATTAAATAACATCATGAAACGTCGCTCAAAACACGGCGCTCAAGCCGTAACCTCAATTCTGATATTGCTGGGAATCCTGCTGGTCGTCAATCTTATCTCAACCCAGATATTCGGCCGGTTGGATCTCACTGAAGGCAAAATCTACACCCTGTCGGAAGGATCACGCGATCTCGTCAGAAACCTCGAAGATCCGATAACTGCAAAAGCTTTCTTTTCTGAAAATCTGCCTCCTCCTTACAACGCCAACTCGCGTTACCTCCGGGATCAGTTGGACGATTATAAAGCCTTTTCCGGGGGCAAATTCAAGTATGAATTTATCGATCCCAAGTCCGAGGAAGGGCTTGAAAAAGAGGCTCGAGATTACCAGATACCACCGGTTCAGGTCAATGCCATCGAAAAGGATCGCCTCGAAGTTAAAAAAGTCTATATGGGATTGGTGTTCCTTTACCAGGATAAGCACGAAACCATCCCGGTAATCCAAACCACTGCTGGTCTGGAATACGAAATCACCAGTACCATCAAGCACCTCGCTTCCAGAGATCGAACCAAAGTAGGGCTCTTGCAGGGATTGGGAGCGCCGGACGCTTTCCAGACGATGAACAATGTCAGATCTATTCTCGAAAGAAACTACGAGATCACCACCGTGGAATTGACCCGCAACCGTATGGTGCCGGATGATGTCGATGTCCTCTTGGTGATCGGCGTTACCGAACAGTTCGATGATTGGACTAAGTTTGCCATTGATCAGTTCATAATGTACGGCGGCAGCGTTGCCTTCATGCTTAATAAAGTGGACACTGATCTGAATAATCAAATGGCGAGGA
Source organism: uncultured bacterium (assembly GCA_965370905.1). Taxonomy (GTDB): domain Bacteria; phylum Electryoneota; class B3-LCP; order B3-LCP; family B3-LCP; genus JALGVT01. Next base: position 2,127 of record CBDUWK010000260.1, read on the forward strand.
GAGCTGACCTCGATGTCGATGATTGGTTCAAGAATTATGGCTTCAAGATCAACGACGACCTGGTGATGGATATGCGCTGCGGGATGGTCAACATGCAGCAACGCATGGGATTCTTCACCATCTCCAATGCCGTAAGTTATCCCTTCTTCCCCCATGTGATGGACTTTGATTCCGAAAACATAATTGTGAAGGATATGGAAAACATGATGCTCTTCTTCCCCAGCTCCATCGATATTTCCTATGCTGAAGGGAAGGAGATCGACGTCACACCGCTTCTCTCCACTAGTGATAAAGCCAAATTGCAGACGGGCCGCTACGACATCAAACCCTTAGAGAAACTCAACCCGGCCGATTTTACCGAAGGACCTTATACTCTGGGTGCTGCACTCTCCGGAGTGTTCAAGAGCTTTTTCGAAGGAAAGGCGATACCCCCGGGCGACACTGCCATGACCGCACCGGCGTATATCACCATCGTCCCCAACAGTCCTGATACCAGACTGGTTATTTTAGGCGACGGTCACCTCGCGCAGGACCAGTATTTAGGAGACCCGTCGAACCTTACCTTCCTCCTGAACATGGTTGACTGGCTTGCCGGTGAAGAAGATCTGATCCAAATCCGCACACGAGACGTTACCGCACGTCCTCTGGCAGATATATCTACAGGAATGAAAGCGACGGTCAAATATGCCAATATATTAGCGCCCCCGATTCTCGTCATTTTAATCGGGCTCTTCCGTTGGCAGGCTCGTCGTCGCAGGAAAAACGTGGAGTTTTAAACATGAATAAATCTTTAATCGTCCCCCTGATTGTACTCGTCGTCTTAATTGCAGTATACCTCATCATCGATTCCGCGCGCGACGTGACCAGCCAGTCGGAACCCTTCTTCGAGGTGGACACCTCCGAAGTTGACGGTTTCGCCATTTCCAACCAACACGGCGCCATTGAATTGAAGAGATCCGGTGGAACCTGGCGCATTGCTGATCCGATCGATTACCCTGCTGAAGGGCGCTACGTCAGCGATCTGATGAATAAATTAGGATCCATGACCATCGAAAATCTGGTTACCACCGATAGCAACAAGGATTCCACTTATGGGCTTGATACCGCGGGTGTGGAAATTACCGTCACGGCAGGTGGTAATGAAATCGCTGATTTTATTGTAGGGAAAACCGCCGAAAATTATCGCCATACCTATTGCCGCAAAGTCGGAGACGACAGGATTTACCGGGTCAAGGGAACTTTCACCGGACAATTGAAACGCACCCAGAAGGACTGGCGGGATAAGAAGATTCTGGAAGTTGACAAGGAGATCATTTCCAGAGTCGATTTTGAATATCCGGATGAATCCTTCTCCATGGTTAAGGTGGATACCATCTGGACTTTGGAAATAAAGGATGAGGTGAGACCTGTCAATGAAAGGTTCGTCAACCAGACCCTGAGCGTGATCAGTCGCTTGCGCACCTTCGATTTTGTGGACGGGGATTCCGCCCGGGCAGTTGACTTTTCTCTGCCGGATTTAAATCTCACCATCACCACTGAAGTTGAAGATACCTATAAGTTCTCCCTCGTACCCCAGGATGATGAAGCCAATCGCTACCTGATGAAAAAGGAAGGACTGGATAACACCCTGTTCGTAATCTACCAGGGCACCGCCAATTCCATCATGAAGCATCCCGACGACTTCAAACCGGTGGAAAAGGAAGAATAGGTTGAGAGGACATGTTATAAATACCTGAAAACTCCCTTTTTATTGGGGAGTTTTTCTCATTCATAAATTTTCTGCTAAATAACGGCACAATGAGCAGGGCACTGCGAGAGTGTCATAAAGGAGGTTCGGTAAATGGGAAGTGTCAAAGATCCGATAATCATTAAAAATCCGACCGAGAAGGAGTTAGGCGAAGGACTCTTCGTTTTCTCCGACCGCTATTCCGTGTTCGACTGGGGAGAAATGCCTGATCTCATCCCGGATAAGGGCCAGGCCATCTGTCTGGCAACCGCGCATTTCTTCGAGAAACTCGAAGATTTGGGGATAAGCTCCCATTATATCGGCGTAGAAGAAGACGGTGTAGCCAAAGGAGTGAACCAGTTAAACCATGCTTCACATAAAATCAAGGTCAAATTTGTCAGGGTAGTGGAACCATCATTGCAGGGCGGGGAATACGACTATTCAGTCTTCAGGGAACTGCATGGGAATCATCTCATACCACTGG
>CBDUWK010000261.1:0-4329 GCA_965370905.1 uncultured bacterium
AAAATTTGCCATAGTCATCAAGCAAGAGAATTTAGATATGGAAAGATGGCCTCGAGAGGGATATTATATTTTTCCATATCCCACCGAGGAATATCTAACAACTATTTGGATTATTTATGGGTGTTAAATCAATGAAAACTACAGGCGCATTCAGCTTGGTATTGCATTCACATCTACCTTACGTGCTGTCACATGGAAAGTGGCCGCATGGGATGGACTGGCTTAGCGAAGCTGCCGCGGAGACTTATATCCCGCTGCTGCGAATCTTTGATCAACTCGCAGAAGAAGGACATGCACCTAAGGTCACAATTGGGCTTTCTCCGGTGTTGTGTGAGCAACTCGCCGATCCGGTGTTCAGGGAAGAGTTCAAATCCTATGTGGCTATGAAGGCAGAAGCGGCCCGCATCGATCAAAATAATTTTGAAAAGCTGAACGATGAAGTCATGATGCGCCAGGCGGCCAACTGGGAAGCATTTTACGAAGGAATAGCTGATGATTTTCAAAATCGGTACAACCAGGATATCATTGGTGGCTTTAAAAGGCTGCAGGATAATGAACAACTCGAGATAATCACCTGCGCGGCTACACACGGATACCTCCCTTTGTTAGGAGAAGACGCTTGCGTCGACGCTCAGATCAGCCAAGCTGTCGAGAGCTATAAACGGCACTTTGGAATGCCGCCACGTGGGATTTGGCTTCCGGAATGTGCCTACAGACCTTTCAGGGAGTGGAGTTCTCCAATTGACGGGAAAGATTCGAGGTTACGCATAGGTATCGAGGAATTCCTGGCGCGACATGATCTGAAATTTTTCTATGTAGATTCTCACCTTATTGAAGGGGGAAAAGCGTTAGGCGTCTACCTCGAAAGATTTGAAGCTCTGAGGAAGTATCACCAGCAATTCTCCAGTACCTACACAGAAATAAAGGATGATTTTAAGAATTGTCCTTATCAGAGCTATATGGTCAAATCGAGGTCTGAATTTGAAGGCGAAGTTCACACTTTTATCAGAGATCCGAGAACCGGACTTCAGGTATGGTCAGGCGAACGCGGCTATCCTGGCGACGGCGCCTATCTCGATTTTCATAAGAAACACTATCCCGGGGGACATCGTTACTGGAAAATAACTTCGGCGAAAGCCGATTTAGGGCAGAAGGAACTCTACGATTCCGATGCAATTCAATCCCGTATAGATGAAAACGCAGGACATTTCAAGGAGATGATCAAACAGATATTGCTCAACGAAGGTCAGGAAGCCGAAGGAATTCCACTGGTATGCGCGCCCTTCGATACGGAGCTTTTTGGTCATTGGTGGTTCGAAGGTCCCCGCTGGATGTACAAAGTTCTGAAATGGATAGATCAGGATCCGGAACTGCAACTTATGACTGCCAGCGAATACCTCAATGAGATTGATTCGCACAGAGTGGTTGCGCTGCCGGAAGGCTCATGGGGTGAAGGCGGCTATCATCATATCTGGTTCAATGAAGATACAAAATGGAGTTGGGAGTTGATTTATGCCGCGGAAAAAAAGATGGTTGAGGCGGCACGAAAATGGTCAAATCATGATGATAATAGAGTCCAAGAAGCGCTAAAGCAGCTTGCCAGAGAACTATTGCTGTTGGAAAGCTCGGATTGGCAATTCCTGATCTCGACGTTCAGCGCCAGAGATTATGCGGAGACCAGGTTGGTAGGCCACCATCTCGATTTCGAACGTTTGTATCAACTGTTGGAGAAATTGGTATCAGGCGAAGAGCCCACCGCGCAAGAATGGGAACACTATCAAAATGTGTGTACGAGGGATACGCTGTTTCCCGATGTTGATCCATCATGGTGGGCAGTTGACGATTTTACAATTAATTAACAATAATGAATCTGAATATAAACTATGCACGGAGGATGAATGCCCGAGCTACGTCATGATCCAATCCAGAGACGATGGGTGATTATTGCCACAGAGCGGGGGAGACGCCCCTCGGATTTTGCTAAACTTGAGCCGGATCAATCCGGAGGTTTCTGCCCCTTTGACGAGGGCAATGAGGATAAAACACCGCCGGAAGTTTACGCCGTACGTCGACACGATTCGGAACCGGACAAGCCGGGTTGGGAAGTAAGAGTCGTACCCAACAAATTCCCGGCATTAAAGATTGAAGGCGACGAAAATCGTTCAGGTGAAGGTATCTACGATAAAATGAACGGTATCGGTGCCCATGAGGTGGTAATTGAATCACCAAATCACGACCTGAGCCTTGGGGATCAACCTCTGGAGCATTTTGAAAAGATTATTAGGGTCTACCAGATGAGGTTGTTGGATCTCATGAAAGATCTGCGTTTCCGATATGTATTAATCTTTAAAAATCAAGGTGTTACTGCGGGCGCTTCACTGTCTCATCCACACACGCAGATAATCGCCACACCGGTTACACCCCGGGTTGTTTCAATGGAACTGGAAAGTGCCAGGAAGCATTACGAACTCAAAGAACGGTGTTTATTCTGCGATATAATTCAGCAGGAAAGGTCCGACGGATCTCGGATTATTACTCAGGTCGATGGTATGGCTGCGTTTGCACCTTTCGCTTCCCGATTTCCTTTCGAGGTGTTCATTGCACCAACCGAACACTCACATAACTTCGGTGAATTGGACGCGGCCGGAATCACTGCTTTATCAAAATGTCTAAAGGAAGTCCTAAGCCGTTTAAAATTAGCGCTGGATGATCCACCCTACAATTTTATGTTGCACACTTCTCCCAATATAAAATCACGGGCACGCCGCGCAAATTACTGGACCACGTTGACGCATGACTTTCATTGGCATTTTGAAATTATCCCCCGTCTGGTACGCACCGCAGGTTTCGAGTGGGGAACAGGATTCTATATCAATCCAACGCCTCCCGAAGATGCGGCAGGTTATCTGCGCGAAATAGATTTATCCCCAGGAGGGTGATATGAGCACGTGTGCTATATCAATCGTATCAAAAGGTCCCGGGACGAGTGTTTCGCATATTGTTGCTAAGTGCGTTAAAGTCTTAGATAACTTCCCAGATCTCAAGTGGCAATTGACGCCCATGTCTACTCAGATAGAAGGAGCTACCTCTCGGATTTTCGAAGCTCTGCAGGCCATGCATGAGGTTCCTTTCGATGAAGGTGTGCCCAGGGTTTACACAGTCATTACTATTGACGACCGTCGCGACAAGGAACAGACGCTTGATGGTAAAGTAGCCTCTGTTGAAGCGAAATTGGATAACTGAATCAACTATTCTCTCTCTTGGATAGATCTCAACGAATAGTAATAGTAGGGGGGAATGCCGCAGGAATGACAGCAGCTATGCGTGCTCGCCGGCTGCGTCCTGACTGGGAGATCAAGGTTATCGAGAAAACCGACCGAATATCCATCGCTAACTGCTCAATACCCTCTTATCTGTGCGGAGCTATAGAGGATATAAATTCTCTGCAGCTATTGACACCCGAAATAGCACACTCTCACCATCAAATAGATGTTTTGACCAACCATCAGGCTATGGCAATACAGCCTATCGAGCGTTCAATTACCATAGAAAACCTCCGAACTTCACAGAATTTCCAGATAGAGTACGACAGGTTGATACTTTCTACCGGAGCTCACCCTATTCGCCCAAATTGGCCTAATGTTCGTGCAGAGGGAGTATTTACACTTAGGAACCTGGGCGATGCAGTTGCCCTCAGAAATTACATAGAGAGGCGGAAACCGGAAAAATTCGTTATAATTGGCACAGGAACTATAGCGCAGGTCTGCGCTTCCGCTCTGCGTTCACGAGGAATCAAAGTCATAATGATAGGTATAGAGCAACGCCTTATGGAAGAACTTGAAGACTCGATAGCAGAACGCATCAATACAACACTGGATATAAATGATATTGGCGTACATATCAGTGATAATAGGTTATCAATTAAAGTATCACTCGATGGTATTGTCGAGGGATTAGAGCATGAATCAGGGGTAATATCTTGTCAGGGTATTTTGCTGGCTATGGGTGTCACTCCAAACACGGATCTTGCTAAAACTGCGGGAATATCTTGCGGTAATTCAGGAGCCTTTCGCATCGATCGAAACCTGATGACTTCACGCAGTGGTGTTTTTGCATGTGGGGACTGTGCAGAGACTTATAATCGGATTACAAATAAACCTATTTACTGGCCATTAGCTACTATAGCTTCCCGGCAAGGGAGGCAGGCGGGAGAAAGTGCGGTAAATGGAAATGGAGTCGATCCAGGTACGGTGATGGCAAAACTCTGGAATTGCTTCGATATACAGGTAGGAAAGGTGGGATTATCTTCAAATCAAGCCAAAGAGGCCG
>CBDUWK010000262.1:0-4323 GCA_965370905.1 uncultured bacterium
GCGGAGGTCAGTAATTCGTCTTCCAATGTACAGGTAACATTCGATAGAAACCGTCCGGGTATGAACTTATACTGTCAGCTTGCTTCAGAAGGATTGCATGGGACCGTAACAGATGCTCAGACCGGGGATCCTCTCTGGGCGGCGGTGTGGATAGATGGTAATCCCATTCCAGCATACACCGATCCGGTAATGGGTGACATGCATCGGTTAGTTCTGCCGGGCACTTACAATCTCACGGTTTGGGCGAACGGTTATCATCCAGAATCTGTGAACCGTGTAGTTGTCGGTTTTGGAGCGCCGGGCCAGTTTGAGGTCTCATTGGAACCTGGTGTCGGTGAGCACGCCTTTATGGTTACGTCGGTGAACCAGGATGACCCCAACAACAGCTACAATAATGCCACTTATCCCGCCTGGGCGTTAGGAGCGCCCGATGGTCTGCCCTGTTCGATAGGCTCTAACGGGTTTATCGTTTTGGATATGGGGCTGGGACACTACATCGTTGACGGACCAGGAGATGATTTTACAGTTACAGAAGCGATACATCCGCGCGACCAAGAGCCCGAGTCCTACCGAGTCTATGGCGGCGATGCTTACGTGCAGAATAACCTGATAGGCACCGCCACGGGAACAGCCTCTTTTGATCTGGGCGCGGGGGGAATAAATTCCACGCGTTATCTGAAAATTGTGGATCAATCGGGATCCAACCCTAATCTGCCCTTAGCGGGAATGGATCTGGATGGGATCACGGTATTGAACGGCAATTACCTGCCAGTCTTAGTTGATAACAATGAAGAATTAATCGCACTACCGACGAACATCAACCTATCGGTCTATCCCAATCCATTCAATCCGAAGACAGTTCTCAGTTACAAGTTGCAAGATGCAAGTTTCGTAAACCTGACGGTTTACGATATAAACGGTCGTCAGGTTGCTGAATTGGTCAACGGCTGGAGGGATATGGGTGTGAATGAAGTTAATTTCGATGCGACCGGGCTGCCTTCGGGAATTTACATCTACCGTTTGAAAGCAGGTGAATATGTCGCCAGCGGGAAGATAGCGCTTCTCAAGTAAAAAGGAAAATGGAAAAAGTAGGAGCGGCTCGGATGAGCCGCTTTTTTATGGTAGGCAATTAAGTGCCGCGTGCCGATGGTAATTTGGGAGCCTCTACTTGACGTACAAAGATATTGACAAACAAGTATTCCTTTTGTATGTTGAGTCAAATCATCTTTCAACAGTTCCTTTAACAACTGAATTCGCTACGCATTGAAATCGCAGAGGGTGTCATGAAGGCACTGCATATCCTTTCAATTTCGGTGATATTTCTTTTTGCCCTCACCACCAGCGCTACAGAAATTCCGGGTGGCTATGTTTCTGGAGACTGGTATGCATCAGGCAATCCTTATAACATCAACGGCGAAATAATAATCCAGTCAGGTACGGCTCTGCATATCCACGAGGGTGTGGAGGTCATCTTCAGGGGATACCACAAGCTGATTGTTAACGGTATACTCGATGCAGTGGGGACCGAATCCGATTCCATCCTCTTCACTGCAGAGGACACTCTAACGGGATGGCACAGCCTGCGTTTTATCAATTCCCAGGACACAAGCAGGGTGAGTTTCTGCGTGATAGAATATGGCCGTGCCGATGGGTACGTGGGTGATGACGATCCCAACGGGGGAGGTATATGTATTCTTAACTCGCACCCTGTAATTTCAAATAGCACTATAAGGAATAATTGGTCGGATTGGCAGGGAGGGGGAATATGTTGCATGGAGACCTCAAACCCAATAATAAGGGATTGCCATGTTTTAAATAATTATGCTTTCTGGACTGGTGGGGGCATCTCCAGTATTGATGATTCCAGCCCATATATTTTTGGTTGTATAATTGAGCTTAATGTTGCGGATAGCGGTGGTGGTATTATGGGTGCTGGTTTTAAACCAATCATTAGCAATAGCACTATCAGAAATAATAGTGCCGATCATGGTGGTGGAGTCTGCGATGGTGGAATAAAATCTTCATTTATCAATTGTGCTATAACGGATAATGAGGGTGAGAGTGAAGGAGGTGGAGTTTGGTGCGCTTCTTCTCCATCATTCAAGAACTGCTTGATCAGCGGAAATTCATTCTCCGATGGGTACGGCAGCGGCGCTGGGATTTACAATTACTACGCCCATGCCAAATTTGAAAATTGTGAAATAAGAGGGAATTACACAGATTACCGTGGTGGAGGAATCTGCCTTGATCATTCAGCAACAGTATTTTCAGAATGTACAATTAGGGACAACGTAGCAAACCGGGGAGGGGGAATTGAGGTTTTTGGTGAACACAACATTCCCATACTACGGAACTGTTTAATCATTGCTAATGAAGCGGCAGAAGAAGGAGGAGGGATTCGGACAGGTATCTCCCGTCCTCTAATTATTAACTGTACAATAAGCTCGAATATAGCAAGGTCTGGGGGTGCAATCTTCTGCGATGTGTACTGGGAGTTTCCCTATTTCCCTGTTATTGTCAATTCGATTCTATGGGCTAACGAGCCCGGCGAAATAGCCTTTTCCGAGCTGGATACAATTAAGATCACTTATAGTGATATATGCGGCGGCTGGGAGGGTGTCGGGAATATTAACATTGATCCACAATTCGTCAATCCTTCTCAAGGGGATTATCATCTACAATCTACAACCGGGAGTTTTCACAATGGTTTTTGGTTACCAGATCCTTGGCATAGTCCCTGTATAGATGCTGGTGAGCCGGAAGCGAGCTTCCTATTTGAACCGTTGCCAAACGGCCGCAGAGTAAATATGGGTACCTACGGCAATACTGAAGAAGCGTCTATGTCCTTAATTCTGGGCACAGAACCAATAGACCAAAATTTCCCTTTAAAATTCATCCTTAATTCCTGTTACCCCAATCCCTTCAACCCAACAACTACCTTTAGCTTTACACTACCTAAAGCATCGAATGTTACGTTGGTTGTGTACGATGTCAAAGGACAGCATGTAGCAACACTCGTTGATGGATACCGTAAAGCGGGCACACATGAAGCTGTCTTCGATGGAAAAGGATTGGTATCCGGTATCTATATCTACCGCTTGACAGCTAATCAAACGTCGAGGTCAGGGGCGACCCCGACTATGTTAACGGGTAAGATGGTGTTGATGAAATAGGTGCTGGAGGTTAGGTTCTAGGGACTGGTTTTAGGGCGCACGGTTGTGCGCCTTTTTTTAATCAGAGGCTTTTCACCTGTCAGATTCCGGAGTCACTTCGTTCCCCGGAATGACGGTGCTTGATCTTTATTTCAGATACGAACTGGAATGAATTTGGGTGTGGAGGATTTTAAGCCGGGCATACTCATGCCGATGTTGGCGTTGATGTAGGTGGGATCGCAGATGACGTATCTCTTGCCCAGATAAGTTACAGAATCCCCCTGGATGTCATCGCTGAATTTAACCGCCGTGGCTATGTGCCCGGGATAATCCAAACCGACCACTTCCAGACCTACCAGGTTTCTAACCAGATAGGCGAACAGAACGCTGCGATCCTCGCAGTCGCAGTAAGAATAGAAGAAATTCTCCTCGGGGAAGAAGTATTTCTCTTTGCCGAACTGCTCCTTGTCGTTCTGATAAGCAAGGGCTGTCTGCACGAAATGAAGCAGTAGATTCACCGCTTCCGCTTCGGATTTTCCTCTTACCAGTGGTTCCAACCCATCAGCTAACGATGCGGCGGCGTCTTCGGATACCGCAGCGTGGAAATAGACGTCCAGCTCGGTCTGCGGATAACTGTTGAAGAAGTCTATCACATTGCGGTTATACTGTATTGTAACTGTACGCTCTACCCCTCCATCGCTGAACTTCAGGGCTCTGGAAGCTGGAGATGACTCTATATCGGGGGAGCGTTTGAGACGCACGTCAATCAATTTATGCGCTTCCGGGTAGCCCTCTGTATAGATCTGCAGAGTGCCCGGTTTCGCACCGGTTTCGAAGGTGGTCACGTAATAGTTTTTACTACCCAGGGAATAATAGGTAATTCCGTAAAGTTCGCTGCCGGTCGGCAACAGCAGATAAGCCCGGTTGCCGACGTATCCTATCCTGGCATCGAATCCCGATTTGGTCAGCATAAACCAGGTAAAGAGCTCTGCACCACTACCCGTTCCTTTATAAATTTCAGAACCAATGCTGTGCAGCAAGAGCGCGTATCCCCAATCGTTCAGATTCATCCCTATACGGTAGTGCATGGTTTGAGCCAAAATACCATTATATTTTGACCGCCCGATCCTTTCCCAGAATTCGCTGATTTTTCGATTATTGACAGCAGCAC
>CBDUWK010000263.1:0-4291 GCA_965370905.1 uncultured bacterium
ACCACTCTCCTCGATGTCTTCCACCTCATTCACATAATACAGTAAGCCGGTTTTCCGGTCCACTAACGTAAATTCGGGTTCTGTCTTATCCGGGTAGTCGAAGATTTCCGCGTATTCACTTCTGAAGGCAGCTTCCCTGGATCCCCAATAAAGGTACCTTATGCCGCGCTCAATACAGTATTTATGCAGATTGCTCACACCCTTGGGGAACTGGTGCCATTCAGCTCCCGCGACGTATGGTATCCCGGGATCTCGAGACATGAAAATGGCGTGATGCTGCCCCTCTTCCGGTGTGACAATTTCCCTGTATCTGATAAATCGATCTCCGCTAAAACGAATATTTCTGGTAATTGCATTACCGGTTTCCAAACTGCCTAAATAGAAAAACGGCAATGTGATTAACAGCGCAAGAGTGCCTCTTCTGCCAGTGGGCAACAGTTTGAATAGAGCTACAGACCCGGCGAAAGTCAGCGCTATGATTTCCAGCAGATAATAACGATCTACATAAACGCCAAAACTCGTAATCATTAGGAAGTGAAATGCAACCGCGGCAAAGCATATCTTATTGAATGAAAGTCTCATCCTGGTCGGTTTTGTTCGCGCCAGGTTAATGACGAACGCGATGGATAAAAAAGGTAAAACCCACACTCCGGGAATGTCCCGAAATCCTCTGGTTATGTCCCTGATCCAGATGCCTGCGTTTTCTATTGGATCTTCTATAAGGACACTCAGCAAAGACGGATACCGTTCATCCGATTTGCGGATGAGGTAACCCCAGTAAGTCTCGTTAAGATCATCTGTTTTCGCATCAGTGTAAGCTTCTTGCGGCCATAGATCCTGCCACCGCGCCTCACCGCTCTTATATTTATAGGCGGCGTTGTAAGTCCCGTTCCAATTAGGCATGTCTGGCGCTACTAACAATAGGAACGGTATCAAGAACAACAGCGGAGATGATGGATGTTTAAAGCCCCACCACGAACGCCTCTTAACAACAGTCAGATGATCGTCGTTCGACCGCGCTTTTCTCCATAAGTACAATAGCACGAAGGGAAGCAGAACCACAAACTCATGGCGCATATCAACACAAAACGCGAATAGCAATCCAGATAAGAGAGTTTTCCAACGCGCTGAACTGCCGCTATGCAGTATAAATACAGACCACAGAAGAATTGCCACAGGCAACAGATCGGTGCCACAGGAAAAGGCACATTCCACGAAGAAGGAAGTGAGCGCCAAAGATAAGGCCGCGAGCAGAGCTTGCGGAATCCCCAGCCACACAAAAGCCAATAGTATTATAGAGCCGCCCGCCAACGCCGAATACCACTTTGCCCAGATGAAATATCCCCAGTCGGTATCCGGCCCTATGACTTTACGACCTGCCAAAAGCAACAGGGGATAAACGGGGCCGTGAAACTGCCAGGTGTATTCCCGATTCGCATATGGTTCATCTCCGGTGATACTGGTAGCCAGCTCCCTCGCCATGGGGATATAATAGTAACCCAGATCAGATTCAATCCCTTGCACCCGGAAGGTTTTATGCGGCAACAGAATTATGAAGGTGGTGAAGAGAGCCGCCAATAACAGACCGTAAATGAAGTTGAGCTTGGTATTCAAATGACGATTCTTTTACCTTTCTATGCTTAGTTTTGGTTATCAGTATATTTTATCCACTTCCCGATCATTCAATTTCACCGTAAACCGCACGAACCTCTATGCCTTTATAGTAATGTTTTAATATGTCCCGATACTTATATCCATTTAGAGCCATAGCTGCTGCGCCGACCTGGCACATACCTACACCGTGCCCCCAACCCGCGCCCCGGAAGGTAAAACCCATAGGTGTGCCGATGTTGTCCACCTCGATATCGATCACAAAACAAGCGCTTCTAAGGTAAGTGGGGGAGAGCGCTCTGCGGATATTAAGCTCTTTCTTGATGCGTAAATTCTTGCGGCTCCCCAGAACTTCCATCTCAATTAACCTGCCAGAGACACCTCTCTCGAGAGGAATAAGGTCATAGAGGGTTCCTATGTCTTCACCAGTGCGCCTCTTGATGATATCTTCAAGTTCTTTGCGTGAATATGATACTTCCCAACGGAAGTATTTTCTGCTATGCGTCAGAATTGGCGGTATGTCATCTTGATTCAGGTTGCAGAAAACATCAGGACGTTCATCGATCCACTTACGGACGTTTTTCTCTTGGGATAAATCGAGTTTGGGCAGATTTTTCTCGGCGACGTCCATATCGAACCTGCCCTGGAGATACGGTTCTTCCGGTGGATTCCAAACATTCTCTTTATGTTCAGTGTGCCCGCCGCAAACAGCCGAGTATACTGCATCGCAAATTCGATCCTCGAAATACATGACCTCGCCACGCGTAGAAGTGACCGCCTCATCGGTGCTCTCAGCTTCATTGGTGATGCCTGAGTACACTTGACAATGTACGTTGGCACAGAAATCGAACGGATCGTTCAAATGCTTCGTGCCGATTTTTGCCAGCACTTCGCTGCGCGCCGATACTGCCTGGCATTTTAAAGCTTCAATTGGATATCCTGCTGGCATTTCTGCCGGTACTACGCCTTTTAAGTATAGATCCAGAGGAATTTCGGAGATAGCACAGAGCTTGGCGTCGTTACCTATGCGCATTTCGATCAAACCTCTGTAGGTGCGATCTGACATCGATTCCCAGTTAAATCCTGCTCCGACTTTGACGCCGTACAGCGTTATCGTGGTGGAGTCGGACAGCGGTTTAATGCGAAATCCGTCCTCTACTACCGATGAATAATCATATTCGGCATCATATACTTCGATTTTTCCGGTAGCGTCCTTGGCCTTTTCTCGAACTATCCGTGGGGCATATTCCTCCGTAAACTTTTGCATGAGTTTCATCGCCTCGGCTTCGGTTTCGAATGCGCCTGCCAGAATCCGGTACTTGCTATTGTCGTTAACCATCTGGCCGGCTACTACCACCTGGCCACCAAAGCATTGCATACGAACCTGCGGATAGATTCGTTGTATTTTTTCCACGATGTCGACAGCCTCGGACTCATCTCTGCACGCGGTCACGAAAACGCTGTAGATGAAAGTTGCGCCGTGAGCTGCATCATCTAATAGCGAACGCCATTTCAGGTGCGAGGTAACACCGGAGAAAATTGGATCTCCTTCGAGATCGGTGATATCAAATTCTCCGGAGACGCGAAAATCGATTTTTTCATAACCCTCCATGAAACCTATGCGCAGAATCGGTTGCGAAGTGAATTGCTTGAGAACTGTCTTCGGAATGGATTCTTCCATTGCTTCCAAAGCACTGTCTGGTACGGATGTAGATTTTTTTTGCGACATTGGTGTCTCGCGTTTTATGGGAACCATACAACCACTCAGAACCGAGATTGATAACACAATCAGAGTGGTATTCAGTAAAAATTTACCTTCTTTCCTGTCTTCTAATGCTGGGTTTCCTGCATCCCGCTGATTCATACGGTCAAACCCTGACTTCAGATTCGATCATGCCGTAATGCAGCCGCTTCAAAGCTTTATCCACTGTTTTATCAGTAACGCAAAAAGAGATGCGAACCGGGCTGGTGCAGAACCAACGGGGATTTATTTTATTTTCCTCGAGGATCAATAGCAAACGATTGAAATATATTCCCCCTGGTGCGAGTCCCGATCCAATGGCGGAAACTCTGGCATAAATACGTTTATATCTATAGGCTATCTTACCCCAATCAGACGATTCTAAAACTCTATCAACTGATTTGAGTGATTTTGCCTCAGATAGATCTAAAAGTAATATGGGATGATTGGTTTCGCTCAACAAGCCTCTTACCCCAATACCTGTGGTATGGAAATCGGTAAGAGCAGGCGCTAAATCAGTCATTTTGGCGAGGCGTAGCGCCAACAGCGATCTGATCACCACAAAACTCTTTACCCCACTATACGTAAAGCCTCCTTTTGTGACTATGGTGCCAATCGCCCCAGTTTCCGCACGCCCTACCGCTACTTCAACACCATGTTGTTCAGCCAGCGTTACCGATTCCGGAGCTAATACTTGCGAGCCGGTTGCGGATAGTTCGAGCATCTGCTGGTAATCCATACGGTCTATGATCGCCGCGGTTTCAATCTGCTTAGGGTCTGCCGTATAAACGCCGTCCACATCCTTCATTATGCGACACTGTTTCGCCCCCAGCGCCGCAGCTAACGCAACTGCGGTAGTGTCCGAACCGCCGCGCCCCAAAGTGGTTATCTCTTTTTCAACCGATACGCGGTCTTTCAAAATTTGTTCTTTACTTTCAC
>CBDUWK010000264.1:0-4278 GCA_965370905.1 uncultured bacterium
CTGCATGATTTTATTCAAGCACGCACACATTGAGATAAAAAAGTTGATCCACCCGCGCGCGGTTTTCCCTTTGAGGTTTGGCAGTAGGGTAATGGAGGCTGATTTAACCACAAACGTTCTGGGATTTTTCCTGCTTTTTATAGTAATATTCATAATTGGTGCTCTAATATTAACGGGATTGGGATTAGACTTGGCGACTTCATTTGGAGCCTCAATTGCCTGTTTAGCCAATATAGGACCAGCTATAGGAGACGTAGGTCCAATGGGGAATTATGCGGGCTTACCCATGTTAGCCAAGTGGGTGTTAATCATAATGATGCTTATGGGCAGATTGGAACTATTCACAGTATTGGTATTATTCAGCAGGAGTTTCTGGAAGAAATAATCTAATTTCTCTTCTCTAACAGATTAAGTCGGCAAATGGAATAAATCCACGGTTTCTCCCACACATGAATTGGCAAAAAATTATCTTTAAAAATTACCCCATGAAAATAGCCTTGCTGATGATGGCAATTTTCTTATGGTTCTTTGTGGTAACCAGCCGTGAGTACACGCACGTCCTCACAGTTCCTATAAGGCTGATGGATATGATGGAGGGCAAAGTGCTATTGGAGGATCCAGATTCGCATGCCGATGTGCTCTTCCGGGGAGAGGGAACATCTCTTATTCTCCTCAGTCTATTTGGTGACGCGCGCCTGGAATTAGACCTTTCCTCGATTAACTTTTTCTATGATTACACAGTTCAAATCGATCAGGTTAGATGGGCACCAGGTATCAACGTTGAGATCTTGCAGATTTTACGACCGGATACGGTTTATATACGTTTAGATGACGAAATTGAAAAAAATCTGCCCATCAGGTCCATGCTCTCAGTAACAACAGCAGAAAACTATGCAGCAACAGAATCGGTTCAACTCGAACCAGATTCAGTTTTGGTACGGGGCGGAAAGTCCATACTCGAACATTTGAGATACATTCCAACCCAGGTAAAGATCATTGAAAGGGCGAATAATTCTATTAACACCAAGTTGGATTTGATTCCTCCAGAAGGCAGTAATATAATCCTTTATCCTAAGGATGTCAAAGCTTTTGTTAATGTGGAGAAATTAGAGACGAGGCTTTTCTCGGCGATACCGGTAATTGTGCTTAACCCACTATCAGAAGAGCAGGGCTTTTACGAACCATCCACAATAGACGTGCAGGTAAGAGGTTTGAAATCACGCTTAGATGAGATAGATCGCAGCGAAATCATCGTTTCTATAAGTTTGGAAGGCAACCCATCTGGCGCAGGTGTTTTCACTCCGGTGATTTTGCTGCCAGAAGGTATAGAACTCATAGAGTTCTCACCTGACTCAGTACGGATAAATTACGAAGAGGTGGACACGTAATAACATGCTCGTATTAGGCATCGAGACTTCATGTGATGAAACCGCCGCCGCCATTCTGCAGGATGGGGCGGTGCTCTCTTCTGTCGTGTCCTCTCACTGGCTGCACACACGTTTTGGGGGCGTAGTGCCAGAATTGGCCAGCCGCGCTCACCTCAGTCTTCTTCTTCCCATCGTAGATCAGGTTCTGGATGAAGCAAGAATAGGATTAGACAGTGTAGATGCTGTGGCGGTAACGCGCGGTCCAGGATTAATTGGCTCTTTATTGGTGGGAGTATCGATGGCTAAAGCTATTGCTTACTCTAATGATATTCCCATTTTGGGAGTTAACCACCTGGAAGGTCATTTATGGAGCGCGAAATTTTCAAGCAGAGATCTCAAAATACCATTTCTTGCGCTATTAGTGTCGGGGGGGCACAGTATGTTGGTGGGCGTTGAGGACTTTGGCAGATACACATTGATAGGACGGACCCGTGATGATGCCGCGGGGGAAGCATTCGATAAGGTTGGCGTGTTGTGCGGTTTGGGTTATCCTGCAGGAGCAGAAATAGAGGAACGGGCTAAAGAAGGAGATCGGTCCTACCACAATTTCCCGGTGGGGATGAAGGGTCAAAAGGAATACGACTTCTCGTTTTCGGGGCTGAAAACGGCGGTGGCAAATTTTCTCAGGAAGCATCCTGATGCATTGAACGAGCACCGTAATGACGTGCTAAGTTGTTTTCAGGAAGCAGCAATAAGCTCTTTAGTGGAAACTACCTGCCGTGCCATGAATGATTTTGCATATTCCAGATTAGTAATTTCGGGTGGTGTAGCTGCAAATGGGCGGCTAAGAGAGCGTCTGAATGAAGAAATCAAGCGCAGGGGTGGAGAACTGATTGCACCCGAAGTACAGCATTGCACTGACAACGCTACCATGATTGCCTGGGTTGGATGGAAACGCCTGCTAAGGGGGGAACGAGACGGATTTGATATGAGTGGTCAGGCAAACTTTCCAATACCCGGCTTATTAAAGGTTGAATTCTGATGTCTGGTATGGGAAATATAAATTTGGTATTGAATACTCTTGCTCTGGGTGGTTACAGGTTTGATATTAAAGGATCAACACTCCTTTTTATCAGCCTTGTAATCTTAAGCTTAGCCTGGGCAATGGTAAGCTATAGAAAGACCCTGCCACCATCCAGATTAGGGATTCGTGTGCTATTAGGAGCACTCAGATTCAGTGCGTTATTGGCTTTAATTTTCTTAATTTTCGAACCGACAATATCCAAACAATCTGAAGAGAGTCTCAAACCTCTACTACCGGTGATCTTCGATGACAGTCAATCGATGACGATGGAGGATGCATCTGGATTGCGCAGCGTGAAAGTCGAGGATCTACTGAACAACCCCGTCTGGAAAGATCTTGAGGACAAATTCGATTTAGTCTATTTCTCTGCCGGTGATTCACTGCGAAAGTTGGAAGAACTCTCCTTGGCTAATTTACCTCTAAACAATATCGGGACTGACCTTGCATCCGCGTTAACCGATCTAAGCGAAGTATTAGGAAAAGAAAACTTTACAAACTGTATTGTGGTCAGTGATGGGGGAAATAATCAGGGCAGAGATCCGATTCAAAAAGCAAGCGAAACACAAATAAGGATATTTACCATTGGTATCGGTGATACATCTCGAATACAGGATGCTCGCATAACCTCTATAGTTGGAGATGAGATCGCCTACAAAGACAAGAGGACTCAAATTACCGCGAGGGTAAATGCCCTGGGATTAGAAAACCAGACTGGGCGCCTGGAGCTACTCGATCCTGAGGGGAGGATATTGGCATCGGAAACGATCAAATTCCCCGGAGACGATATGGCCGTGGAACGGGTCCTGGAATTCGAGCCAGATACAGTAGGAGTATTACCAGTTAAGGTGAGGTTGGTTACGCCCGTAGAGGAATTAAGATTGGATAACAATTTGCGAACCTTTCCAATAGAGGTTTTAGAGAGCCGCATCCGGGTTCTGCTACTTTCCATCAAACCTTGTTTTGAAGCTCATTTCTTTCTCCAAGCTGTCGCTGACATGCCTGACATCAAAGTTAGATCGATGACAGTCAAAAACGGTACCGAGATATATGGACAAGATGCCTCACAACTCGAAAGGGGATTACAAGAATCAGACGTAGTTGTAGTGATTGGTGTTCTTCCAGGTGGAAAAGAATCGTCGCTGGTGAATCGCTTGAATCGAGCCGTTAAGGGTCATACGGTACCAGTATGGTTGTGGACTGGCTCAAGGATTGGAACGGCGGATTTGGTCGGCTTATACGGAGAAAACCTTCCTTTTAAAATTACACCTGCGTCGAGACAGATGGAAGGTGAAGCGTATCCGGTATGGTATTATCATGAATTGGATCCTGATTCAGAAGTAGACGAGTTACAACTTTGGCGGAATTTACCTCCCGTCAAAGTCCCAGAGTTCCTCGTTCACCTTGAAGAGAACGCGATACCATTCGTAAGTCTGAAGGATCCCGAAACTGGGCAGGAAATCGAACCCGCACTAATTGGATGGGAAAGGAGCAACGCTCGTTACGCAGCTTTTTTGGGGGCAGGTTACTGGCGGTGGAGTTTCCTCAGCCAGGAGCAAACGGGCAGCAACGAATTCTATGCGAGCATGTTGATGAAGATGCTAAGATGGTTGTCAGCTAGCCCAAAACTACGATCGCTAAATGTTTCAATTGAACGGAATCTCTATTCCACGGGTGAATATGTGAATTTCGATGCAAAGTTGCGTAGCGGTGAAGGTGAATTGATCGCGACAGGGCAGATAGAAGTTGCCATAGAGGGACCAGAAGGCGCATCGAAAATTCAGTTGGAACACAATCAGAATGGTCATTATACGGCATCATTTATGCCGG
>CBDUWK010000265.1:0-4273 GCA_965370905.1 uncultured bacterium
AGGCGATGGCTCATGCCATTCCATTTGCTTTCTTTGCGCTTTCGGGTGCCCTCTCCCCAGCGGTTTCCAACGCCTAGTCCTCGGGCGATATGAAAAGTCTTAAGGGTTACATCCGTAAGGCAAATCGCTTGCTGCTTCTGGTGGTTTTGCCTGCGTTTATCTTAATTGGATTGAATAGTGCAGAGGTATTGAGTTTGATTTACGGCCAACAGTACATAAATGGTGCTGCGGCTCTACGTTGGCTTATGCTGGCTTTTTGTATGCTGGCAATATTCATGATTCACAAAACCATAATTACTGGATGTGGGTTTCCTAAAATTTCCAGTGCTCTGACTTTGTTGCTGTTGCCGCTGTCGATAGCTTTGATGACAATTTTAATCCCGATTTTCGGTTTAGAGGGCGCGGCAATGTCTTCTACAGTGACCTTTTTCGTGGGAATGGTATTGTCCACGATAATCATATTCGTCAAATTCGGAGTTGGTTTTGAAATTCATTCCACGGTACGTATTTTAGGTGCTGCTGCTGTTCTATTGATGGTCGATTCACTTTTAACCAAAACCGCCATGCCCATCGTTCCCAGGTTATTGCTTGGGGGATTGACATATCTAATCGTACTCCGAATATTCGGCGAATTTTACCTGAAGAGTTTACGAGAAGCTATTGCGCAGATAGCCGGAAGCTGGAAGAGAAGAGGATAGTCGAAACTATGAAGCTTGTATCCGGGTCGTTAAAGTTCATCCAACATAGCATACACTCATACGGAAAATATTATGGTTTACTTTCGTCCGCCCATCCGATTACGCTTACCTTCTCCGTTACCGGTCGTTGCCAATCGAGATGTTTAACCTGCAAAATAGGAGAATATTCTCATGCAAAGAGATTTAAAGACCGCCCTGATCTTAGTTTAGATGAAATCGAGAGGATTTTTCGGTCCTTGGGAACTATTTACTTTTTCAATGTGAGCGGAGGAGAGCCTTTTTTACGCCGCGATCTCCCCAAAATCATAGACCTTGCGGTGAATTATTTAAAACCGGCCATAATCCATATCCCCACAAATGCCTTGATGCCGAGTCGAATAGGAGATACCTGTCACCAGATACTGGAGAATAATAGAAAAAGGGGTATAGTTATACCCTTGACAGTAAAACCGTCTATTGACGGTGTTGGAAAACGGCATGATGAGATTCGAGGTGTCCCTGGAAATTTCAACAAACTCGAAGAAACCATTATCAGGCTGAAGATTTTAGAGGAAGACTATCCCGAATTTCACCTCGAATTGGGTACAGTGGTATCCAAATACAACGTAGAACACCTGGATGAAATAGAGGATTATGTTCACAGTTTGGGCATACAGAGTTATCGCAATGAAATAGCTGAGGAACGGGCTGAGTTCTTCAACAAGGGGGCAGGTATAGCTCCGTCCGCGGAACTATACGAGCAGGTTATGAAAAGTTTTTCTGAGGAAATTAGACGACATCTTTCCGAAAAGCGCACCTTAACGAGATTAACTGAAACCCTAAGATTGGTTTACTATGACATAGCAGTAAAAATTCTCAAGAAGAGAACGCAGGTGATACCATGCTATGCTGGCATAAGCAACCTTCACCTTAATTTCGATGGTGAACTCTGGCCCTGCTGCGTGTTGGGCTATGATCACCCCCTGGCTAAACTGAGCGAATGTAACTATGACGTGCAAGCAGCTTTGCGCAGCGCACAAGCTAAACGAGTATTGAAATTCATCAAGCGAAAGGGCTGCTACTGCCCCTTAGCCAATCAATGGTACTCAAATATACTACTTCATCCGATAACGCTGCTGAGAGTCATCTTTAAGTACTTTTTAGTTGACTCAGGGAAAAATCTGTAGTAATATTAATGAAAGTATAAATATGGGACCAGAGTGAGTCATTTATATTCATAGGTGGTTCGTACTAAATCGCTTCTCACATATTTATTGTAGATTATTAGTTCTTTCGGGTAAAGGGATGATATAGACTGGAAATACGATGAAAATTGCAGCGCGTTCTATAACCATTTTGTTCTTGATACTGCAGCTCGCAGTTTCAGTTTACGCTTCCGATCAGATTTGGGTTAAGTGGAATCAGAACGATGAACCGGACCTGCAGCATTATCAGGTCTACCGCAGCACAATTCCTACGGTAGAGCCGGAAACGGATGCAGAGCTGATAGCAACGACGGAAGCCACTACTTATGTGGATCACAATGCAGATCCAGGAAATATATATTATTACTGGATTACTGCCGTAGATTTATACGGGAATACCTCGGCTTGCAGCAGCCCCTTAATAGTGATGTTGGATGATTCGGCAGGGGCAAGTACATTGGTAAATGATATTTCACTGTTTAGTGTTGAGCATGTTGATGGCGACTTCTACCCTGACGATCCCTATGTAAACAGAATGCTCGACAATGATAATTCCATCGAATTTTCCTGGCCTGCAACGAATGCTGATGATGCTATTTACAGGGTTTTCACTTCGGTGGATCAAGCACAGGAAAATTTCCTGGCAGAAACAGAAGATAATTACTATTCAATATCTAACGCCGCTGCAGGTACGCAGTATCGTTTGCGGGTGGATGTGTTAGATGCCAACCAGCAGATAGCTTCGCGCGGCTATTCTGAAGTTATCAGCTGCGAACCGTCATTCGAACTTCTCCCCAAGCCTGGGAAGCCCAGCGTAGCTGAATTAGAGTGAGTGCCTATTTCGGAGAGAATGAATGCTTAAAATAAGAAAATTTTCAAGTTGGAAGTTTGCCTTGGGAATAGCCTGGATATTCGTTCTAACGCTATTGGGTATAACGGTAGCTGAGATATCTCAATATGGCAGTATTGTGCAGTTTTTGGGAGAGTCTCTGGAATTTTCATGGTTAGCAGAGGGTGACCCGCACCATTACCGTGTTCAGCTAACTGTTCAAGACATGACTAATGCCGAGTCGGCAGGACTGTGTAGCACTCTATATTCGGAAGAAGCGGCTATAAAAGTCGAGACGTCGCCTGGTTTGGCGTATCAGATGAGAGTCCAGGCCATTCGGGCTAACGGTGATATCTCCCCAACCTCCGAAAGCAGCAAAACATATCTCTGTTTAGGAGGGGCTGGATCAGGCGGGAGTGGTCCCATGGCGTCACTCTATCTTCCCGCAGAAACAACCCTTGGTCCGAATTATCCCAATCCCTTCAACTCTACTACGACAATACCGTTTGCATTGGCTGCTCAGAATGGGAAATCGGTCGCTATTACACTGCATGTTTACAACACCCTGGGACAGCTTGTTCGAACTTTAATTGATGAAAATCGTTTGCCCGGACAGTATCGAGTGATCTGGGACGGACGGAACGATAGCGGAGTCTCTATAAGTGCAGGAACCTATATCTGCTTGCTTAAAGCCGATGAATATGTAGCCCAGCGAACTATAGTATACCTTAAATGATAAAGAGTACCGGGAGAGCAGGAAATGGATGAAGAAAAACTCTGGAGACGGAGTCGATTAGTCGTTGCACCGGCATTCCAATGGGGAATCATACTTAAAACCATACTGGCAACGGTTATTGTGTCTGGCGTTTTTGCCTGGTTTACCTTTTACCTTTTCTGGAGAAATTCCATCGCCGATGGTAATTTATCACAAGTCGCCTTGCTTTATAGGCCGGAATTGTGGATCGGGTGGGCTATTACGGTACTCATTTGCATTTTAATAGTCAGTCTGATCCTGATGAAAACTACCCACCGGATCGCGGGGCAAATGTATCGCTTTGAGAAAACCCTGGATCAAATGATATGCGGTGATACTTTCAAGCCGATCTACACCAGAAAAAATGATTACTTTCATGAGTTGGAAGATGATTTGAACCGTTATCTTGGGGGGCATAATTAAATGAATATCAGGAAGCGTTATATAGTCTATCGGAAATTTCAAGCCGACTTTTCCCTGAAAATATTGATCGCAGTATTATGTCCCACATTAGTTGGCAGCTTATTCGTCATTTTATACCTGAAGTTGTCTGGCTGGATGGGTGGTATCAGCCTCCAAAACCTCATGGTAGAAGGTTTTATCCCATCTTTTGCATTACGAGTCTTACCCGTAGTATTTGCAGTTGTGATTTTCTCTGTCTACTTTTCTCATCGTATTGCCGGACCGGTAAAGCGCCTGCAAAAGGCTTGTTACAGTCTTGCCAAAGGATACCCGGTAAAGCAGATTAAGCTGCGGGAAAGAGATTACTTCCATGACTTGGCGAACAAACTGAATATCTTGAAAGAGA
>CBDUWK010000266.1:0-4262 GCA_965370905.1 uncultured bacterium
TGAAAATAATATTAGCAATAAGTCGTGCTCCCTTGCTAACCGAATTGTCGAAGCTGGTATGAATTCATATATTGCAGTACCACTGGTCAATGCGGGAATGCCAGTTGGAATGTTATTTCTGGCTAAAAAGCAGAGTGGAGAATTTGTACCGGAGCATAGTGAATACCTGGAACAGATCCAATCACAGCTGGTACTGTGGATTCAACACCACCGTTTAATTGAAAGGTTATCCGATTCTGAGACGAAATACAGAAACCTCTTCGATAATTCCAATGACGCTATTTATATTTTGGAAGGCAATCGTTTCGTCTTTATAAACCGCAAATTTGAGGAACTTTTAGAGTACTCACTCGAGGAGTTAAACAAACCGGATTTCGATTTCATGAAATTGGTGGCGCCTGAGTCGGTTGAACTAATAAAGGATCGGGCCAAGCGTGGCGATGCAGGCGAGAAGCTATCCCCCAACTATGAATTCAAGGGGCTATCAAAATCCGGGAAGGTAATCGATTTTGACGTGAGTGTAAGTTATATCACCGATGAAGGTGAACCTGCGGTGCAAGGGATCTTACGCGATGTCTCAGAGAGGAAACAATTCCAGGAAAAAGAGAGGGATATGCAGTTGGAAATAATGCAGCATTCGAAACTGGCGTCAATAGGAATGCTCGCTGCGGGTATCGCCCATAACCTTAACGTCCCTCTGCAGGGGATATCCAATCATATAGAGCTCTTAAAAATGACGCGCGATGACGTCCCCTATCTCGATGCCATGCTTGACCAGGTTCAGCGAATCAGCGCTATAATTAATAACATGCTCCACAAGAGCAGGCAGGAACAGGATCAAAACAAGAAACATATAGATATCAACCAACTATTGGTAGAAGAATTGACCTTTCTCGACGCCGATCTTGCTTTCAAGCATGACATTGAGAAGGAATACAACTTCGACCCGAACCTACCCAAGGTCAATGGTATCTACAGCGATTTCTCACAAGCACTTTTGAACATTATTAAGAACGCTATCGATGCCATGTACAATTCAGATGTGAAGAGACTTGGGGTAATGACCCAATCACTGCCTGAAGGTAAAATACTCATCGAAATTAGCGATACCGGCTACGGAATCCCCAAGGATAAACTGGATAAGATTTTCAATCCCTTTTTCACCACCAAGCCTTCAGCGAGCCAGCGCGATGGTGACGAACCTATCGGGAACGGCTTGGGTTTATCTTCTACCTATCAGCTGCTAAAAAAATACGATGCCCATTTCGAAACCGAATCCGAAGTGGGTCTCGGTACGACCTTCAAGATCGTTCTTAATGCAAATGGAAAAGCGCCCCAAGAAGGCATACTTGAAATTGAAGATGCTGATCTCATCCTGGAAGAGGTCTTAGATTAATTAATCGACTCCAAGATCAGCATTTGGTATTTAATGAAAATCATCCGTTTAGCCCCAAGGCGGAAGCTTTCCCTAAAAAAGACTTGCCTGTGGGGCTAATCTTTTATTATATTTAAAAAACAAGTAAATGCTATCCTAAATGAAACCTTTTACACCTGCTTGTCTCCCTGCAGCGGTTGGCAGTTTCCCACACCTACATCCCTATGACGCGGTGGAATTGGCGCTCGACTATTTGCCGGAAATACCGCTCTGGCCGCAACTCCCCAACTGTAGCTATCTGGAGTCGATGTATATTCAGTTTTCCGATGGTATGCCTTTCTTGCATTTGGACTCTGAAAAAGAACGCATGTACATGGATTTAAGCGGAGACATCTATGGTGCACTGGAAAAATTCTATTCTCTCATTATTGAAGATGACATCGCCTATTTTGCCATCGAAAGGGAATATGCCAGGGGATTGCACGCTTTTATCGATTGGCTCTGGCGCAATAAACCTGCCTCGGTTCAGTGGGTAAAGGGTCAAACTACTGGTCCTGTGAGTTTCGGTTTAATGGTAACCGATCACCGCAAACGCGCGGTTCTTTACCATGAAGAGGTGTTCGACGTCGTTCTGAAAACGCTGATTCTCAAAACGCGCTGGCAGATAAAACAGTTAAAAAGGCTGAATTCAAACGTTATTATATTCATCGACGAACCATATTTATCAAGTTTCGGTTCTGCTTTTATCAACCTCACCCGGGAACAGGTACTTCAATACCTGGGTGAATTGATCGCAGCAATCCATTTAGAAGGTGCGCTAGTTGGAGTCCATTGCTGCGGTAATACTGACTGGACCCTGCTGATGGAAACTGAGACTGATATAATCAACTTTGACGCTTACGAATACTTTCAGGGTATGACTCTTTACATTGATGAGCTGCAATCCTTTTTTAAAAGGGGGGGAATATTAGCCTGGGGAATCATACCAACCTCGGATCACTTGGAAAATGAAACAGGGCCATCGCTTTGTGAAAATTTCTTCCAGAAGGTGGAAGAGCTGGAGAAAAAAGGGATCTCCAGGAAAGCCCTGATAAACCAATGTTTATTGACTCCGTCTTGTGGTATGGGGACTATGAAATATAGTCAGGCGGAGCAGGTACTGAAGCTGCTTTCAGAAACTTCCAACCTGGCCAGAAGCCAGATCAAAGGGCAGAAGCGCAAGAAGGCAGTCTGATCCGTAGGGAAAAATCGAAATAATCAAGGCGGCGGGCTGTAAAGCCCACCGCTCTTTTATAGAGGGATAGATGGAACAATGACAAGATCACCTTGTATCGCCGTGGTGGGAAAAGGGGGAGTTGGCAAGACTACGTTGTCCGCTTTTCTCATCCGCTATCTGATGGAATGCGGAGTATCCCCAATTCTTGCGGTAGATGCTGATCCGAGCGCGTGCCTGGCCGGTGTGCTCGGCTTAAAAGCAGATGAGACCATAGGCGGTATTCGTGAAGATACGCGTGCGGTTGCTGGCGGGATGCCGGAAGGTGTTCCCAAACAGCAATATCTGGAATTAAGGGTTCAGGAAGCCATCGCTGAAGCTGAGGGATTTGACCTTCTGACCATGGGACGACCGGAAGGTCCGGGATGTTACTGCTTCGTCAATAACCTGCTCAGGGATAATTTAGATCGACTGAGCAAAGGATATCGCGCCACCGTGATGGACTGCGAGGCTGGTTTGGAGCATATTTCACGCCGCACCGGCCGCGACGTGGAGGTGATGATTATGGTAGCGGATCCAACAATTAAAGCTCTGGATACCGTTAAGGGAGTACTTGATATCAGCGCGCAAATAGATAATAAGATCGACCGAAAGTTATTGCTTCTTAATAGAGTTCCTCTGGGAAGTGAAGAGGTAGTCATACAGGCGGCTTCGAAACGCCTTGACATGAACCAGTTCGAGGCCTTAGGCGTTATACCGCAGGATGAGGCTATTTTTAATGCTGAACTGGTCGGTGAACCTATTTTACGTCATAAAATTGAAATGCCGGCCTATCAAACCTTCAAGAAATTTATTTCAACTTTAGAAAGACCGCTTCTGTAGCAAGCATAGTAAAAAATAAAGGGAGATCACCTTGGCCAACTCCAGTATTTCAGTAGATCCGGCTACCATTAAAGCTCATGATCACGCCAGAAAACAGGATATCGATACCATATGGGAACGGCACGAAGCCATGCAGCCCCTCTGCGCCTTCGGTGATTTGGGACTCTGCTGCACAATCTGCTTTATGGGGCCGTGCAGAATCGATCCATTCTCAAAAGAAGATATCAGAGGAGCCTGCGGAGCGGGACGTGATACTATCTCAGCTCGTAATTTCACCCGGGCTGCGGCTGCGGGTACTGCCGCACATTCAGATCATGCGAGAGGAGTGTGCCACACTCTAATAGACACGGCTCGTGGGCAAGCGCAGGGTTATCAGGTCATTGACATCGAAAAACTCAAGAAGATTGCTATTGAGTTGGGTTTTGAGGTGGAAAACGTCTCTTATGCAGACCTGGCGGTGAAAGTTGGTGAGAAGCTGTTGGAGAACTTTGGACAGGCTGAAGGCTTCCTTAGTTTCATACAACGTGCTCCTGAAGGTCAACAGAAAAGGTGGGAAAAAGCAGATGTCATCCCCCGGGCTGTCGATAGAGAAGTTGTGGAATGCCTGCACCGGACGCATGAAGGCGTTGACGCCGATTATCGCAGTCTCATAAAGCAGGCCGCCCGGTGTGCACTGAGCGATGGCTGGGGTGGCTCTATGATCGCAACCGAGTTGCAGGATATTCTTTTTGGATCGCCAAAACCGGTAAGGTCACGCGTTAACCTGGGCATTTTAAAAGGTAATAAGGTGAA
>CBDUWK010000267.1:0-4260 GCA_965370905.1 uncultured bacterium
ACGCCTTCTCAAACCCCTATGCGCAGAAACGGAACCGCTACTCGATCGAAGATGTCCGCAACGCAGTTATGATCGCATGGCCGCTCACCCGCCTCGATATTTGCGTCATGTCTGACGGAGCTGCGGCAACGATCCTGGCTTCTGAAGAGGGCATTAAGAAGCTGGAAGACGCCGGCGCGAAGATCCCCCGCCCTTTGGTGAAAGTCACCGGCATTGGGCGCGGCACGGACGCCATGCGCATGGCTGACCGACCGCATGTCGACTTCGATACGTTTATGAAAGACTACGCCACC
Source organism: uncultured bacterium (assembly GCA_965370905.1). Taxonomy (GTDB): domain Bacteria; phylum Electryoneota; class B3-LCP; order B3-LCP; family B3-LCP; genus JALGVT01. Next base: position 294 of record CBDUWK010000267.1, read on the forward strand.
GAGCAGGAGAAAGGCGACGACGGGACTCGCAAGTACTACAAAGGACTTTGGGAAAAGGGAACCCGCTACCCCGGAGTGCACTCCTTCCGTGCGGGGAGAACCGCGGGGAATATGGCCTATAAGCATGCGGGAATATCAGTTCCTTTAGAAGAACTCGATTTCGTCGAACTGCACGACGCTTATACCTCCAGCGAGATCCAGACCTATGAGGATTTAGGCCTCTGCAGATATGGCGAAGGTGGCCCGTTCGCGGCATCCGGAAAGGCCCATATGCCCGGGATTGATTATGGGGTTAAATTGCCAGAAAAAACTGTCTGCCCGGTTAACCCATCTGGCGGATTGATTGCCTGCGGTCATCCTGTTGGCGCGACCGGCTTGATGCAAGCCGTTTTCGCCATCTGGCAACTACAAGGAACAATTAAGAAGCACTTCGATGATGATACGCTGCAGGTGAAAAACGCGAAAAGAGGGGCTATCCATTCGCATGCGGGTACAGGCACCTACGTGACGGTCAGCATACTTGAGCAGGAGGTTTAGTCATGGCAAAATTACCAGATCGACGACCTGAAACCCTAGGCGGATACATTGTCCATGGCGTACCTTTCCCGGTAGAGACCGATCCCGATGCTCTCGCATTTCTGAAGCAGATGGCGCCGCTGCAGATCGAACAAGATTACAAGATCACGTATCTGCACTCCTACGGCCAGGATAGTCCCTGGTTTGCCGCCGCTTCAAACAAGAAACTGCTGGCTTCCCGGGACCCCGAGAGCGGTTATGCATACGCTACGCCTCGTGGTCATGATATGTACTCCGGCCAGGAAACTGAGTGGATCGACATCACTGAAACCCCGGCGCATATTCATGCCTTCACAGTTTGTTATTTTGGCTCGGAGGAATTCCTCCCCGAGACGCCCTACGTTTTATGCCTGATCAAATTCGAAGACATCAACACCTTATTCCTCGCGCGTCTTTTTAAGGTTGATCCCGAGGAGCCGTCTTTGGACTGGATCGGGATGGAGGTCAAACCCCGTTTCCTGAGAAATAGCAAGCTCAAGCCAACGGACGTTTATTTCATCCCTGCCTGACCACCTGGAACGAGGAGCCGGTCAGCACATGATCCTATCCGTTGGAGGTATTTCTATGCTTATAGATAGGGGTACCTCGATATGGCAACGCGATTGGGATCGAACTCATCTTTCTAGCGTCCACAATCGCTCAATACTATTCAGCGTCCTATGGCTCAACAAAGACCGAACCAACCCCCAAATCAGGATTTGAGAGTGGCAACGCCATATACTTCCCACCCCGTAAAGCTTGGACTTCTACGCATGTACCTGGCGGTGACAACGCTGGGATTTGTTGGAGCGATTGCCGCATTCATTTGGGCAATTTTCCGTTGGTACTTCGCCTATCATCATTTCGGTCCCGCCGTCGTCGGTCGCTGGGCCACACCGGCACTGATTCTTTCATTGGTCCTCGCTGCTATCGGTGCAATTGGTCTTATACTTTACATGGGTGCTCGCAGTTATCGCGTGACCACGAACGAGATAAGTGTGCATATTACGAAGCGGAACCACGCGGCCTCCATCCCTTGGGAGGAGATTGAATTTGTCCGTTCTTCTTCCATTCGCTACGGCGTAGCGAAATTAGACTGGGGGCATCGATCTACCTTATGGATCCATACTTCCGACGGCCAGGTTTTCCGTTTCGTGAATAACCTGACGGATTTCAACAGCCTGGCGGATACTGTCAAAGCTAATCTGTACCCTCGGTATCTTGCTCGCTATCGCAGGCGCCTCAACCAGGGACAAAGCCTTGACTTCGGTCCGGTCCAATTGACGCCAACCGGGATTGTTTTTGGGCGGAAGGAGTGTCACTGGTCAGCATTAGAGGGGGTCTCACTCGCTCGCGGCCGTCTAACCATCACCGTTAATATGGGGCCACGAATGAAATCCTACTCCATCCCCGCCAGGAAGATCCCCAATTCGGATCTCTGCGCCCAGTTAATCCAAAACATTGAGTATTGAAAATGAAAAAACTTACGACTGACTTCCTTCAACTAACGCTGGTTTCACTCCTGGCAACAGGCTGCTCGGTAATTCCAGCAACATCTATGCCTGTAGAACTGCCATCTCCGGTTCCCATCAGCAACGCCACTCCCTCTCTTTCAGCTGAGGTCACGTTTTCTGTTGCCCTACCGTCGATGACGGACTCAGACTCCGGGATTGATATCGTAATGCTCGATCCAGTGACCGGCTTGGACTACAACACCTATTCAATTCCAATGGAATCAGCAAGTGACGGACGAAGGCAGGTGAGGATCGCCTCCACAATCGGTTCGCTCCTGTATTATCGCTACGCCCGCCGATCCCCAACCGAAGCACGAGAGGTAGATGCAAACTTCGAGTCCATCCGGACACGGGTTGCGCTCGTAACCGGACCAGTGCAGATCGACGATGTGGTCGCAGCATGGTCTGATGCGCCCTTCGAAGGAACGACTGGCCGAATCACCGGCGAAGTCCTGGACGCTTCCACAGGGAAGGGTATCCCCGAGATTGCTGTCAGCGCGGGTGGTCTGATCACCTTTAGTGATGGTGAGGGGAAATTCCGCCTTGATGACCTCCCGGCCGGTCTCCACAATGTCACTCTTTTCAGCCCAAATGGGGCGTATAGATCCGAACAACAGGGCGCACAGGTGGCTGCAGATGCGACTACACCGGTAGCTTTCTCTCTCCAGGCGGCGACACCGGTTCATATAACTTTCCAGGTTACCGTTCCTGCGGATCACAACCCGAATGCACAAATACACCTTGCTGGAAACATCTCACAACTCGGAAACCGCTTCGTTGATCTTCTGGGAAACATCCGTACATCCACGCTCCATATGCCCTCCCTTGTTCAAGTTGATCCGACCCACTACCTGGCGGTTCTAACACTCTATAGCGGAACCGACCTCCGCTATAAATACACGATGGGTGATGGTTTATGGAATGCGGAGCGGGATAGCGAAGGTCATTTCGTAACTCGCCAGGTGAACATCCCCGACCAGGAGACAACGCTGCGTGACACTGTAATGAACTGGAACTCAAGTGGGGATTCAAGTCTGCGATTCCACGTCGAAGTCCCCGAAAACACTCCGCCCGAGGAGGGGATTAGTCTTCAGTTCAAACCTGGCTCCTGGTTCGAACCAATTCCTATGCGGCAGATTGCCCCCCTTGAATGGGCTTATGAGTTGCACGGGCCTTTGAAATTCGCCGGAGTTGTGGAATACCGCTATTGTCGTAATCTTCAGTGCAGCAGCGCCGATGACGAAGACACAGCAGGACCAATGTCGACAGGGCGCACTCTCGATTTCGAGCAAGGCGGCGTGGAAATCCACGATCAAGTTATCGCCTGGAAATGGCTGGAGATAGACTCTCCCCGCCCATCGATCACGAGTCAGGCGATCCTCCCACGACAAAGGTTTGAAGCCGGCGTTGACTTCCTGTCTGGTTATACCCCAACCTGGAAGACGTCCGTGCCGGATAGCATCCAGGATCTCCATTCTCTGGGCGTCAACGCCATAACACTTACTCCGCGCTGGCTGATTACAAAAACGAACCCATTCCCTCTGATCTCTTTTGACCCCGGCCGCGCCGCGTTCAAGGACGAGCTCGGGGAGTGGGTCCAACACGCTAAAGTACTTGATATGCAGGTGAATCTCCGCCCGACGATCTCGGTTGAATCCGGCAACATGGAATCATGGTGGCAAAAGGCGGATAGAGATAACATCTGGTGGAACCTGTGGTTCGAAGAGTATAGGTCTTTTCTACTCACATTCGCTCAGTACGCTGCCGAGATGGGGGTCGAGAAGCTAATCATCAACACCCATGATATCGCTCCCAGCCTCCCCTCCGGCCAACTTACGGACGGTTCCTCCTCAGGAGTGCCCAATGACGCCAACGTGAGATGGGAGGGGTTGATTCTC
>CBDUWK010000268.1:0-4258 GCA_965370905.1 uncultured bacterium
ACTGCAGGAATGTTCTCCTGCCTCAGTCTCTGCTGCCGTTTTAGCCTCTCCACACACTGGGGACAAGCAATCTGAAAAATAGTCTTGACATTCTTTCCCTTTTGGCTTAAATTTACAGCATGTCTATATGAGAAATATCATGTTCAATGAAGATGCCGATACGCGCCAGAATATCAAGCGCTTACAAAAAAATCTCAAGAAATCTCCCCTGTTGTTCGCCCGGCTCGGAGAATGCTATCTGAAGCTTGGTAATTGGGAAAACGCTGAAAAAGTGCTGCGCCAAGGAATTAGCGAGAATCCCGACTACACTACCGGATACCTCATGTTGGCTGAAGGATACCTCTACAGCGGTTTGCCTAGTGATGCGCGAGAATATGTACAAGAGGGTTTGAAAAAGGATTCTTCACATCTGGGCTTGCTGCACCTCCTCGAAATTATAGAAAAACAGGCGGAGGATGAAACTAAACTCCGTGAGCTGAGAGAAACTATACAACAACTCGATCCATTTACTGAGACAGTTGAAGTCTCTTCTCGTGAACTAACCGCCATCGATCGTATCGAGGATAAACTGTCCGACATCCCCGCAGAAAGTCCGCTGGAAATCCCTCCGGAAGAGGAACTCGAAACGAACACAAGTGAAGAAGCCCCGTTAAGTGCTGAAACCACCGAGCCAAAATCCTCCTCGGTCAATGATACACAGGCTGAATCAGCGCAGCCGGAAACGGTAACTGATCGAGAAATCTCAAAGAAAATGGTAGCAGATATGGTGAGCCCGGATGAAGAGGCACACGATCCTGATCCAGAAGAAGCGGAATCTTTACAGGAACAGCCCAAGAAACCGGGAAAGAAACTTGCCACAAAAACTCTGGGTGAACTGTACGTAGCCCAGAATAAGTATGACGAAGCTATTGAGATATTCGATAAACTCCTCGAAGACAATCCGGATAATGTACACTATAAAAAACGCCTGGAAGAATTGAAAAAACGCAGAGATGAAACGTTGAACCAGAGTGTTGGACAAACGAATGAATAGAATAGCTCGCCTTCGGCAGGAGCTTGTTCGAAGAGATTTACCCAATTTTGTGGTTACCCGACTTTCCAACATTCGCTATCTCTGCGGCTTCACCGGTTCAGCCGGATTTTTGTTCATTACACCCCGAAAAGCGCGTTTCTTTAGCGACTTCCGCTACCAGGAACAAGCCTTGTTGCAGGTTCAAAATGCAGCAGTAAACATCTACAAAGATGACCTCATAAAAGAACTGAACCGCAGAGCATATCGGCTAAAAGGAAAGATTGGATTTGAAGCGGAGTGGATTGATTATGCAACTTATAAGAATCTGCTACGTGTTTTCCCAGCCAATCTTGAATGGATACCTACCCCCAAAGTGGTCGAAAACATTGCTGCCATAAAAGAAACTGAGGAAGTCGAGAAAATCCGCCAGGCAGCAGCTATTACCGATAATGTATTCACAGAAATACTAAAACTGATCAAACCGGGCATACGTGAACTGGATATCTCAGCGGAGATATCTTATCGGAACAAGAAAAAGGGCGCCAGTGCGGATGCGTTTGATCCCATAGTCGCTTCCGGTTCTCGTTCCGCCTTACCTCATGCCTTCGCAAGCGATAAAAAGATTCGGTCGGGCGAGCTGGTGGTAATTGACATGGGTTGCGTTTATCAAGGTTACGCAAGCGATCTTACCAGAACCGTTTTTGTAGGTAAAGCTGACCGTAAGATTAAAGAAATCTATCACTTGGTGCACGATGCGCAGAACGCAGCTATTGCCGCTGCCCGTGCTGGAATGAGAGCAAAAGATCTGGATGAAATTGCCAGAAAAGTCATTCGCGCAGGTGGGCACGCCGAACATTTTGGCCATGGATTGGGACACGGGTTAGGACTTGAAGTACACGGCGAGCCGCGAATTTCTTTCATCTCTGATGATATTCTGCATGCCGGTAACGTCTTTACTGTCGAACCTGGTGTTTACCTGCCCGGATTTGGCGGTGTGCGTATCGAAGATGACGTCTGGTTGCATAATTCCGGATGTGAACTCCTGACACATTCATCACGGGAGTTGATAGAGCTTTAATTCGAATAATAGGCTTTTTTCTGATGAATCAATCTGATTAAGTCAATACAATATACAAAAAATAATCCGGCTGCTGCCGCAAAACGTAAGAATGTATATTCTGATGGGATTCCATAATGAACCGTAAGTTAAGCCCCTTGGCGGGGGTTTTACTCTTTGTGATTTCAGTATTACCCGTAGCAGCAATCGACTCTCCTCGGGAGATCCTCGTCGAAGCCCACAGCATAGTTTCTCTTAAGTTCGATAATGCTGATGCTCCTACAAATCTGCCCGATCTCAATGCGCTTTTAACTCTCTTCCCGGGAACCATAACGCGCCACGCCCTTGATCTCCCTCCCGGACGCCATACTCAATTCAACAGATTCCTCCTTTTGCGACTAAGCCCCAATCTGCAGCACCGCAAATCTGAATTGCTGCTGAAGCTCGCCACGCTATCATCGATCCAATGGGCACAGTCCAACCGTATGTTTCAAACCAATTTTTACCCCAATGATCCCGAATTTTCAGAGCAGTGGGGAGCTGATCGAATCCGCGTCCAGGAAGCCTGGGACGTTACCTTCGGTTCAACAAACGTTCCCATCGCCATTATTGACACGGGCTGCGAGATGGATCACCCTGACCTCGTCTCCTCCATCTGGATCAACCAGGACGAAATTCCGGATAATAACCAGGATGATGATGGTAACGGATTTATAGATGATTATCAGGGATGGGATTTTGTGGACGCGCCTTCATTTCCTACAGGTGGCGATTATCTGGATCGCGATAATGATCCCTCGGACGAAATGGGACATGGCACCGCTATCGCAGGCATTTGTGGCGCAACTATCGACAACGACATTGGTATAGCAGGTATAGCGCCAGATTGCCCCCTCATGATTCTGCGCGCGGGCAACTCCAATGGCTTCCTGCAGGAAGATGACGTGGCATCCGCTATACTATATGCACTCGACAACGGTGCTCGAGTCGTCAATATGAGTTTTGGGGATATTCAGGCAAGCCCTATGCTTGAAGACGCCATAGAATACGCCTATTTAAACGGTCTGATGTTTGTTGCCGCGGCAGGCAACAATGGTGCGCCCACGGCGAACTTTCCTGCTGCTTTCAGCACTGTGCTCTGCGTCGGTTCCTGTGATCAGAATGACAATCGCGCCTGGGATTCGAACTACGGTGTCTCATTAGACCTGTTAGCGCCGGGTGTCGAAATCTTCTCGACATTGATGAATGCAGAGTACGGTCTAATGCCCCCTACGGGTAGTGGTACTTCTTTTGCCGTGCCGCATGCCTCTGCTGCCGCAGGATTAGTGTTCTCATTACATCCCGATTGGGGTCCATCTGAGGCGATCTCAGTTCTAAAAACCAGCGCCGATGATGTTTCGGAGCCGGGTTGGGACTCTGAAAGCGGACAGGGCATCCTGCGTGCCGACAAAGCTGTCATGATAAACGAAGCGCTGATCGCAGAAATTACCAGTCCCACCACCGGCCAGGGATTTTCCACCATCGACTCACTGATAATTGTGGGAACAGCATCTGGCGTATACCTGCAAAACTACCAAGTACTGATTGGAGCAGGCGAAAATCCTGACACCTGGGAACCTATCCAACCCCTGACAAAGTCTCAAAAAGTCAATGATATATTGTCTAAATGGTTGAATCCCGATCCGCCTGATGATATATTCACCATCAAACTCGTCGTTACCGATATCTTTGGCAATCAGATGGAGGATCGCGTAATCTTGCAGATTGATGAGACTGCTCCGGAAATATCAAATTTGAACGTTTACCCCATCCTCGATGCAGATCGACCCGTCTATCTAATTTCATTCCACACGGATGATCTCACCACAGGTCATATCAGACTTAAGGACGTCTCCGGTTCGGGAACGTCTTGGTCCACCCATTCGCTTGATTATGAAACGACCGACCACGTAGTATTGATCGGACGCGATTTCCCCCTAAGACTTTTTCAATACCGTATTATCGTCGAAAACACTACAGGTGATACTGTCGGCACGGATATCGATACACTTGACCTCACAATTCCTTCAGTCAATTCCAATATCTTTGTGGAAATGCCCCCTAACGATATTCCTCTATGCGATCTCTATGAAGAGTCCACGGATTTAGACCAGGATGGCTTCCCTGAAATCTGGATTAATACTTTTGAT
>CBDUWK010000269.1:0-4245 GCA_965370905.1 uncultured bacterium
AGGAAGGCATCTGCTTCATTCCGCTCCCAATCAGTATGACATCTGGGGAACTTATTTAGACCATGCAAACGTCGGCGATCCAACACGTTATTTACGCGTAGATCTGCGAAATCAAGCCTCCCTGGACGCCGTCCTGGAAGGTGTAAAACCGAGTGTCATAATCCATTGTGCAGGATATTCCCGCGTTGCCTTGTGTGAAGAGGCTCCGAGCGCAGCCTGGGAGATGAATACCAAGGTTACGATGGGATTGTCTGCGGTTTGTGCGCAAAAAGGTATAAGATTGATCTTTATTTCCAGCGATATGGTGTTCGATGGGAAGAGGGGTATGTATTCGGAAGAAGATGATCCCAATCCCATCAATTATTACGGCTGGACGAAACTGGCGGCTGAGCGACGCATTACCAACCTGGTGAAGAACTCCGCTATAGTCCGCGTGAATTTAACTTACGGACAGCCAAAAGGGGGAGGATCGTCATTCTCCGAAGAGGTGATAAGTTCGGTGCGATCAGGCCGAGCTTACAAGATATTTGCCGATCAGAAGAGATCTTTTATTTCTGTGCAGAACCTATCTCAGTGCATCTGGGATCTGGTCGGGAGTGATTTTACGGGTACAATCCATTTAGGGGGAAGCGAACCAGCGAACAGGATAACTTTCGTCAACAGGCTTGCTGCAAGGGTCGGTCTGGATAAAAAGCTGCTAATACCGTCAACGACTGAAAGCGCCGCCCCCGGAATTCCTTACCCAAAGAACGACAGCTTCAAGGTTGATTTTGCCGCGCGAACATTACACATACCGCTACTGGACCTCGATGAAGGATTAGCGCTGGAATATCCTTCCTGATTACTTACCACTGTATACTGGATACAGAATAGACATTCGATAGCTTGAAACGGGGTGAAAATGTTCGCCTTGCGGGGAACTGCTCTATTTTTAAAGCGTTTTAACAGCGATGGGCAGAGAAGTACAATAATGGGAGATTAGCAATGAAATCGAAACATTTTACACTACCACGAATCCTGATGTTAGGAGGTGCGGTTATAATTATTGCGGCAGCCCTCTTGTGCGTCAACCAGCAGGCGGTAGCGAAGTCATCCGATCACGGCTTTTTGGGCGTTTACTTAAACGACGACGTCAAGATCATCATTAAGGATGGCAAGAAATCGGAGGAGAAAAGCGGTATTTATGTAACCATCGTGGATGACGGTCCCGCGGATAAAGCGGGTCTGGAAGATGGAGACATAATCGTCGAGTTCAAGGGAGTTGAGGTTAAGACACCCAAAGAGTTACGCAAGCAGATACACGTTACCAAGCCTGGCGACGAGGTGAAGGTAGTCGTGCTTCGGGAGGGCGATCAAAAGGATTTCACCGTTACGATGGGTGAACCTGAAGATCTCAAGATCTTTTCCTGGACGGATGACGATGACTTTTTCTTTGCCCCGAAGAAGATGAAATGCATCAAGGTCTCGGACTGTTGTGACCGTCCCTGGTTAGGAATTGAAATGCAGAAGTTAAATCCGCAGCTTGGCAAATATTTCAAAGTGAAAGATGGTGAAGGGGTACTAATATCTTCTGTAGTCGAGGATTCTCCCGCTGCGAAAGCCGGTCTGAAGGCTGGGGACGTTATCGTAAAGCTTGACGATGAGAAGATCAAGGATGGATCTGATCTGATAGACGTCCTGGAGGATAAAGAGGCAGGTGATGAAGTAGAACTGGCCATCGTGCGCAAGGGTAAGGATAAAAAGTTCACTGCTACCCTGGACGAAAATCCGAAAAAGGATTGCAGCGGTTTCACCTGCGGGTGCGGTAAATACAGCCCAAAGCATTTCAAGCACTTCAAGGGTCTGAAGGGTTTGCATCACATGCGAATTCTCGAAGATCTGGATTTGGATGATCTGGAGGAGTCCTTCAAGGACATAAGGATTGACATTGACGTTGACTTCGAAGATCTCAAGGAAGAGATGGAGAAACTGAAGCAAGAATTAGAGGAATTGAAGAAAGAACTGCATTAGATAGATACAATTTAACTTACAGAATAATCACAGCCCCGCCTCGAATGGGTGGGGCTGTGGTGTTTACTATTGCAATACTCGAAAGGAATTTCCGATGTAATAAAGCGTAGAGTTATCCTATCCGTCATTCACGCAAATCCCGGTTTATCGGGATGCGTCGGGAGCGAAGCCTCCCTATGGGGGAATCTGACGTCTTGTCAGACTCCGGACAAGCCGGAGTGACAAACCTTGCCATTTGGAAATTACTTCTGTAAACCGGTATAAACAAGAGATTCTTCGCCCCGAAAAGGGGCTCAGAATGACATAATGATTTCGGGGCCAGCCGGCACCACCGCAATGGGATGGAGCTGTCCCAGAAGAGTCTCAAATTCAGCTAATTCTTATATAATTAAGAGATTCTTCGCTCCACCTTCGGTGGGCTCAGAATTACAAAATTAGTTTTGGGACAACCGCCCTATTTTTATTGATGTTTAAAGATTTTCTCTAACCCAGTTTTCCAACCCGCCGAGGATTATCAGTTCTTGTGCCGCAGCGCCAACCGGACTGATAGCATATTTCTTTCCATCTGCTTCTAATTGGGATTTTCTAAAATCAATACTGGCATTGATTCCGGTGCGGACGGTAAGTTTGTTCGTACCGAATGCCGTTTTAAGATAATCGACCAGTTCCGGCACTTCGATAACCAGGAAACCGTTATTGATTGCGTTCCGTTTGTAAGTTTCGGAGAACGATCCGGCTATCACCAGTTTGATGCCGCGATATTTCAGTGCAGTTGCTGCTTGTTCCCGTGAGCTGCCGGTACCGAAAGTGTAACCTCCCACCAGGATGTCACCTTCTGCAACGATTTTGCCGAATTCGGGATCATAATTTTCCATTACGACAGATGCTTGCTGCTGCGGGGTAAAGTCGTCTAAATAGGTGTACTTGCCGGGATAGATTCCGTCCGTATTGAGGTTATCCTGAGGGCAGAAAATCAGTTCACCTTTGATTAATTCCGGAAAGCTATCGAGTATGGTAATTTTACCAGAGGAGGCTATTTTCTGGGGATTGATTTGTGCTTTCCCGCGCAGAGCGCCCGATTCTGAAACGGACGGTAAATCAATCTTTCCGGCGACCGCAGAGGCTGCGACGACTGCGGGTGAAGCAAGATATGCTTTTGAAGAGGGATGGCCCATTCTCCCTTTAAAATTGCGGTTGGTGGCAGAAATCCCTATTTCGTTTTCCTGCAGCAATCCTTCTCCCAACCCGATGCAGGCGCCGCATCCGGGCTGCAAAGCGATGGCTCCAGCTTCCATCAATGTTTGCCAATCGCCGCGCTTCTCACTCTCTGCCTGCACTTCTGTAGAAGCTGCGGCAATATAAAGTTCCACTCCAGGAGCTACTTTTCTGCCGCGTAATTCTGCTGCGGCCTGAGCGAGATCTTCGGTTCTGCCATTAACACAAGAGAGCAGGTAGGCTTTATCTATTTTAATATCCTGGCGGCGAATCTCAGGTATCTGAGTCATGACCTTCACGGTGTTGGGACCGGAAACGCAGGGCGACACTGAATCAAGTTCGAAGGTTATCTCCCGGGCGTAATGTGCGCCTTCATCAGCTAATGGTCTATCTGCGTTAAGGTCATCAATGCGTGTGGCATTGACCCGAGGGTGCATACCGCCGCCGTCTGCATCCGAAGGGACTCCCTCGAGACCGCGTTCCCTGATATGTTCAGCTCGATAGCGCAACCACTCGATGGTGGTTTCGTCTATGGGAAAGAGACCGGCAAGCGCGCCCCACTCGGTGGTCATGTTGGCAATAGTCAATCTCGCGCTGATGGAGAGGTCGTCGACTCCATCCCCTGAAAATTCGATAGCGTGATTCAGCACCTCATCTTGCTTGAAGAAACCGCAGAGGGCGAGGATGACGTCTTTTCCGGATACTCCTGTCCTTAGTTTACCTCGCAGCTCCACTCTGGCTACAGGTGGCACCTGCCACCAGGTTCGTCCGGTTGCCCACAGAGCCGCAGCATCAGTACGCACTACAGGTGTACCCAGGCAACCGAGGCCGCCGTACATGTTGGCATGGCTGTCAGAGGCGACAACCATAGTGCCAGGCCAGGCGTAACCTTCTTCACACATGATCTGATGGCCGATACCTCTACCTGCAGGGTAGAAATCAATTCCCATCTCCGCCGCGAATGATTCAATCTTAGCATACTTCTTCAAGTTATCTTCCGATTTATCCTGAACTCGGTGA